>JBNKDZ010000180.1:0-12334 GCA_050288525.1 Cyclobacteriaceae bacterium | reverse complement strand
AAGTCACGCGTAATCTCCGGCCGTAAGCCTTCATTCAAGAAAGCCATTATAACTGTGGCAGAAGGAGAAGTCATAGATTTTTACAGTAGTATATAAAGGATTGAAAAATGGCTGTTAAAAAATTAAGACCGATTACACCAGGGCAAAGATACAGGACGGCTCCTGTTTTTGATGCGATCACAACAAGTGAGCCTGAGAAATCATTGCTCAAACCAAAAAAGCGTAGTGGTGGTCGTAACAATAGTGGAAAGATGACCATGCGATATATTGGTGGTGGTCATAAAAAACGCCTTCGCGAAATTGATTTTAAAAGAGATAAATATGGCATTCCTGCCGTAGTAAAAAGCATTGAGTACGATCCAAACCGATCTGCACGAATTGCGCTCTTATATTATAAAGACGGTGCAAAGAGATACATCCTTGCGCCCGAAGGATTAAAAGTAGGTATGCAAATAATGTCAGGAGATGATATTGCTCCTGAAGTAGGAAATGCACTGCCACTTTCAAAGATCCCTTTAGGTACAATTGTACATAACATTGAGTTAAAACCGAAAGCAGGAGGGGCTATGGCACGAAGTGCAGGATCTTATGCACAGCTTTTGGCAAGAGAAGGCAAATATGCTACATTAAAGCTTCCTTCGAGAGAAATGAGAATGGTGCTCTCTGCTTGTTATGCAACAGTAGGATCTGTAGGAAATAGTGATCATATGAACGTAAGCCTCGGAAAAGCTGGTCGAAACAGATGGTTAGGCAAAAGACCCCGTACAAGAGGGGTAGCTATGAACCCGGTTGATCACCCAATGGGTGGTGGTGAAGGTAGAGCTTCAGGAGGACACCCACGATCAAGAACTGGTAAACTAGCCAAAGGGTTCAAGACACGTAATAAAAAGAAATATTCTAATAGATTAATTATAGGTAAGAAATAATCATAATGGGACGATCACTAAAAAAAGGACCATATATAGATTTCAGGCTTGAGAATAAAGTTCAGGCAATTAACGAGTCAGGAAAGAAATCAGTAATAAAGACCTGGTCCAGAAGATCTATGATCTCACCGGATTTCGTTGGACACACCTTCGCTGTTCATAATGGAAATAAGTTTATTCCGGTTTATGTAACAGAAAATATGGTGGGTCATAAATTAGGTGAATTCGCACCAACAAGAAATTTTAGGGGACATATATCCAAAAAGGATAAAGGTAAAAGATAAGTAAAATGGAAGCAGTAGCCAAATTGAGAAACGTGCCGACTTCTCCACGAAAAATGAGAATGGTTGCGGACCTGATTAGGGGACAAAAAGTAAATAAAGCGTTGAGCCTTCTCAAGTTTGAAGCAAAGGAAGGTGCTGCACGACTTGAAAAATTGTTGCTTTCTGCCATTTCTAACTGGCAAAATAAAAACGAAAACGAACGACTTGAAGAAGCTGATCTTTATATAAAATCGATATTGGTCGATGGCGGTAAAATGCTTAAAAGGTACAGACCAGCACCTCAGGGAAGAGCACACAGGATACGAAAAAGATCCAATCACGTTACTATCGTAATTGATAGTTCTAACGAATCAGCTTCGGTAGTAGAAAATATAGAATCTAAAGATACGCAAGAATAACATGGGACAAAAAGTTAATCCGACCGGTCTTCGATTAGGTATCATTAAAGGATGGGACTCCAATTGGTACGGCGGGCAAAATTTTGCCGATAAATTGATTGAAGATCAAAAAATAAGAAAATATATCGATGCAAGGATACCTAAGGGAGGTATTTCTAAAGTCATCATAGAGCGTACTCTTAAAAGGATCACATTGACCATCCATACCGCACGACCTGGTGTCGTAATTGGAAAAGGAGGAAATGAGGTTGATAAAATAAAAGAAGAATTGAAAAAGATCACCGGAAAGGATGTTCAGATCAATATCTTTGAAATAAAGCGACCTGAACTTGATGCCAAACTGGTGGGAGAGTCGATCGCACAACAATTGAAAGCCCGTATTTCCTATCGAAGAGCAATGAAACAGGCAATTGCCTCAGCAATGAGAGTTGGAGCTTTAGGAATTAAAGTAAAAGCTTCCGGACGCCTGGGGGGTGCTGAAATGGCAAGAACTGAACAATATAAGGAAGGTCGTATCCCATTGCATACGTTAAGAGCAGACATTGATTATGCTGTTTCCGAATCAAATACCGTTTATGGTAAAATTGGGATCAAAGTATGGATCTTCAAAGGGGAGGTTTACGGAAAAAGAGATCTCTCACCAAATGTTGGAGTAGGTTATAATCAGGGTTCAGGAAACCAGAATAGCTCAAACAACAGAAAGCAGCGTAGCGATATGCCAAAACGCAAAAGAAGAAATTAAGAATAGAAAGAAAAATTTATAGATAATGTTACAGCCTAAAAGAACGAAATTTAGGAAAAAGCAAAAAGGAAGGGTAAAAGGAATTGCGCAGCGTGGGCATACCATTGCTTTTGGATCTTTTGGATTAAAAGCCCTGGAACCTGGCTGGATTACCAGTCGGCAGATTGAAGCCGCTCGTGTGGCTGTTACAAGGGCTATGAAAAGAGAGGGACAGGTCTGGATACGAATATTTCCGGATAAACCTATCACTAAGAAACCAGCTGAAGTCAGAATGGGAAAAGGTAAAGGTGCTCCGGAATATTGGGTAGCCGTTGTTAAACCTGGTACTATAATGTTTGAGTCAACAGGTATTAACAAAAAACTTGCGCAGGAATCGTTAAGATTAGCTGCACAAAAATTACCTATCAAGACTCAATTTGTTGTAAGAAGAGATTACACTGAGTAAAATGAAAAATACTGAATTAAAAACCTTGTCAGTAGAAGAACTGAAACAAAGGCTGTTGAGCGAAAGGGAAATTTTGCAGAAACAAAAATTTGCACATGCTATTTCACCGATCGAAAATCCTATGAAAATAAAGGAAACAAGAAAGACAATAGCAAGAATACTTACTCTGCTGAATCAAAAGGAAACAGTTAATAATTAAGAAATGGAAACCAGAAATCTTAGAAAAGAAAGGGTGGGAGTTGTTCTTAGCAATAAAATGGACAAGTCAATAACCGTTGCTGTGCAGCGTAGGGTGAAACACCCTATCTATGGTAAATTCATTGGAAAAACCACTAAGTTCATGGCCCATGATGAAACAAATCAATGCGGTATTGGTGATACCGTAAAGATCATGGAGACCAGACCTTTAAGTAAGAACAAAAGGTGGAGATTAGTAGAAATAATAGAAAAAGCCAAATAAAATGATTCAGCAAGAGTCTCGCCTCAATGTAGCTGATAATAGCGGAGCAAAAGAGGTTTTATGTATTAGAGTTTTAGGAGGTACCAAAAGAAGGTATGCATCTGTCGGTGATAAAATTATTGTAACCGTAAAATCTGCGCTGTCTTCAAGTTCATTGAAAAAAGGTACAGTATCAAGAGCAGTTGTTGTACGGACGAAAAAAGAAGTAAGACGAAAAGATGGTTCTTACATTCGTTTTGAAGATAACGCTGTTGTTCTGTTAACTCCAAATGATGAACCAAGAGGAACAAGGATCTTTGGTCCTGTAGCACGTGAGTTAAGAGAAAAGCAGTTTATGAAGATTGTTTCATTAGCACCAGAAGTACTTTAAGATCATGAAAAATAAGCAAATAAATAAAAAACTCCATATCAGAAAAGGTGATACAGTAGTTGTTATTGCTGGTAATGATAAGGGGAAAAAAGGCAAAGTACTTGAAGTACAAGTCGAAAAACAACGAGCCATCGTTGAAGGTGTTGCTATGATAACAAAGCATGTTAAACCTTCTGCTAATAATCCGAATGGCGGGATTGAAAAGACTGAAGCTGCAGTACATATAAGCAATCTGATGGTGGTTGATCCTTCTAATGGCGAGGCCACACGTACAGGTAGAAAAGTTAATGAGCAAGGAAAATTGCAAAGGTATTCAAAAAAAACTGGAGAATTGATCAAAAATGGCTAATCCAAGGTTAAAGGAAAAATATTATAATGAAATCGTTCCTGCATTAAAGGAGAAGTTTCAGTATAAATCAGTGATGCAGGTACCTAAGATTGTTAAAATAGCAATAAATAAAGGTATCGGAGCAGGGGTTACTGATAAAAAAGCAGTAGATACTGGTGTTGAAGAACTTACTGCAATTACAGGTCAAAAAGCTGTTTCGACTGTAGCAAAAAATTCTATCTCAAATTTCAAACTGCGGGAAGGAATGCATATTGGAGCAAAAGTAACACTCCGTGGAAATATCATGTATGAATTCCTTGACAGACTTATGAGTGTAGCTCTTCCAAGGGTTAGAGACTTCAGAGGTATAAACGAAAAAGGATTTGATGGTAGAGGAAATTATACACTCGGTGTAAAAGAGCAAATAATTTTTCCTGAAATAAGTATCGATCAGGTAAGCAGAATCTCAGGAATGAATATTACGTTCGTTACCACAGCAAATTCTGATGAAGAAAGTTATGAATTGCTGAAATCATTCGGACTTCCATTCGCAAATAGTAAAAATTAAAATATATGGCAAGGGAATCAATAAAGGCCAGGGAAAGAAAAAGAGAACGATTAGTAGCAAAATATGCCGCTAAAAGAGCTGAATTAAAAGAAAAAGGAGATTTTGAAGGCTTGGATAAGTTACCAAGAAATGCATCTCCAATCAGATTACATAACAGATGTAAACTTACCGGAAGACCAAAAGGATATATGAGAAGATTTGGTATTTCAAGGGTGACATTTCGTGAAATGGCCAATGATGGTAAGATACCTGGTATAAGAAAAGCCAGCTGGTAAGGCAATCTGACTTTTTTATTTCAATTTATTATTATAACTTTGCAGGCCATTTGCCAAAACGTAAAAAATTAATTAAGAAAATAGATGGATCCAATTGCTGATTATCTGACAATAATACGAAACGCGATCAAAGCAAATCATAGAATCGTTTCAATTCCTGCTTCTAATGTGAAGAAGGAAATAACAAAAGTATTGTTTGATCAGGGGTATATTCAAAACTTCAAATTTGAAGATGAAGGCCCTCAGGGAAGAATAAAAATCGCGTTGAAATATAATCCGGAAACAAAGCAATCTGCTATACAACATATAGAGAGAGTCAGCAAGCCGGGTTTAAGAAAATATGCCCACACGGAAGATTTACCACGTGTTTTGAATGGTCTGGGTATTGCCATACTTTCAACCTCTAAAGGTGTTATGACCGGGAAGCAGGCTAAAGAAGAGCATGTAGGAGGTGAGGTTTTATGTTATGTTTATTAATGAATAAAAGATATGTCTCGAATAGGTAAAAAACCGATTAGCCTTGTCGAAGGAGTAACTGTTGAAGTTAGTAAAAATAACCTTGTTGAAGTTAAAGGACCAAAAGGATCTTTGCAACAACAGGTGGATAAAGATCTGACTATCAGCGTACAGGATGGTATCGTGAATATTGAGAGACCAACTGATCAAAAAAGACATAAAGCAATGCATGGTTTATACAGATCATTAATTGCAAATATGATAGAAGGTGTCAGTCAGGGATTTAAAAAGCAACTTGAACTTGTGGGTGTTGGTTATAAAGCAAGTAATCAGGGAAACAGGTTGGAATTGAGCCTTGGTCATTCACACAATATTGTCTTTTTGGTTCCTGAAGAAATTAAAGTGACTACCGATACACAAAAAGGTAAAAATCCTTTAGTTGTTCTGGAAGGAGTAGATAAACAGTTGATTGGTCATGTTGCCGCAAAACTGAGATCACTAAGAAAAGTAGAACCCTACAAAGGTAAAGGTGTTATGTTTGTGGGTGAAAATATTAGAAGAAAAGCTGGTAAAACTGCTGCTAAATAATTTTAGAGATGGCATTCAATAAAGAAGCACGAAGACTAAGAATAAAACTAGGCATTAGAAATAAAATAAGTGGTACACCGGAACGACCAAGATTGTCCGTTTTTAAAAGTAACACCACAATTTATGCCCAGATAATTGATGATATTAATGGTAAAACATTATATACCGCCAATTCAAAAGAGTTGGGGACTGAAAAATGTACCAATGTCGAAAAATCAAAGGAAGTAGGTAAGAAGTTAGCTGAAAAGGCTGTTGAGGGAGGTGTGAAAAGTATTGTTTTCGATAGAAATGGTTATGTATATCATGGTAAAATAAAAGCGTTAGCAGACGGTGCCAGAGAGGGCGGTTTAAAATTCTAAGAAATTATGTCACAAAAGAATGTCAGGTCAATAAAGGCCAGCGAAATTGAACTTAAAGAACGCGTTGTTGCTATTAAAAGAGTGGCAAAAGTTGTAAAAGGTGGTAGAAGATTTAGTTTTTCTGCAATTGTTGTTGTCGGAAATGGTAACGGAGTTGTAGGATACGGACTTGGAAAAGCCAATGAAGTGACAGACGCGATCACAAAAGGCATTGATGACGCTAAAAAGAATCTTGTAAAGGTTCCTGTAAGAAAGGGCACATTGCCTCATGAAGTAATCGGAAAATTCGGAGGAGGATATGTGTTGATGAAACCAGCTTCTGCAGGTACCGGTGTAATAGCAGGTGGTGCGATGCGTGCCGTATTGGAAAGTGCCGGTATTAAAGATGTTTTGGCAAAATCAAAAGGATCTTCCAACCCTCATAATGTTGTTAAAGCTTCTTTCGATGCTTTGGCAAAATTAAGGGATGCGTTTACCATCGCGCAAACGAGAGGTATATCATTAACAAAAGTATTTAATGGTTAAGAAAATGGCTAAAATTAAAATCACACAGATAAAAAGTACAATAAAGAGACCGAAAGATCAAAAGTTAACCATTAAAGCACTAGGTCTTGGCCGTATCAATAAAAGCGTGGAAAAGGAAGCTACACCACAAATACTTGGTATGGTAAAAAAAGTAAATCATTTGGTATCTGTAAGTAATTAACACGATGAAAGTTCATACGCTCAAACCTGCAAAAGGATCGGTAAAAGGAAGAAAACGAATAGCTCGCGGACAGGGATCCGGAAAAGGAGGTACGTCTACAAGAGGTCATAAAGGAGCTCAGTCAAGATCCGGTTATTCAAGCAAATCCGGTTATGAAGGCGGACAAATGCCTTTGCAAAGAAGGGTACCAAAATTTGGTTTTAACAATAAGTTCAGGGTTGAATACAAAGGTATAAATCTGGACACATTACAGAACCTCACAGAAAAAATCAAAGCAGATAGTATTGACCTGAATGTTCTGATCGATAACGGAATTGTAGGTAAAAATGATCTTGTAAAGATTTTGGGTAGAGGCGAGTTAAAAGCGAAAGTAAATGTAACAGCGCATGCTTTTTCAGCTAAAGCTGCTGAAGCTATCGAGAAAGCTGGTGGTACTGTAACAAAATTATAATAATGAAAAAGTTTTTCACCACACTAAAAAATATTTGGTCAATTGTTGAACTGCGTGACAGATTACTGATCACTTTTGGGTATCTTGTAATATTCAGATTAGGTTCATTTATTGTACTACCCGGCATCGATCCTGTCGCACTTAAGGAATTTGTCGGACAAGGTAGAGGAGGATTATTTGGTCTTCTCGATACATTTTTAGGTGGTGCTTTTAGTAAGGCTTCAATATTCGGACTGGGAATCATGCCTTATATTTCTGCTTCAATCGTAGTTCAATTGCTAACAGTGTCTATGCCTTATTTCCAAAAAATGCAGAAAGAAGGTGATTCGGGCAGAAAACGAATTAATCAGATAACCAGAGTGCTTACTATTATTATCTGTATGTCCCAGTCAATAATGTATATCAAAGGGACAATTCCTACAGAAGCAATTAAGGTAAGTCCGACGATATTCACTATACTTTCAATGATAATACTTACTTCAGGTACTATATTCTGTATGTGGCTTGGAGAGAAAATCACAGATAAAGGTATTGGAAATGGTATATCAATGCTTATAATGATAGGTATTATATCCAGATTCCCATCACAATTAATTGGTGAAGCAACTTCGAAAGGCTTAAATGGAGCACTTTTATTTATCCTGGAAATAGTTGCCTTGTTCTTTGTAATAATGGGGGTCGTAGCACTGACACAAGCAGTACGAAAGATTCCAGTTCAATATGCTAAACAGATTGTGCGGAATAAGGTATATGGCGGACAGCGCCAATATATCCCGCTGAAAGTCAACTCTGCCGGTGTTATGCCAATTATTTTTGCACAGGCTTTGATGTTTATTCCTGGTGGACTGGGGAGTTATTTCGCAGATAAGAATGAATTTATATCAGGTATATTTTACTCATTTTCAAGTATTACCTCTGTAAATTATAATATACTGCTGGCTGTTTTAATTATCGTATTTACATTTTTCTATACAGCCATTACCATCAATCCAACACAGATTGCAGACGATATGAAGCGAAACGGAGGTTTCATCCCGGGTATTAAACCAGGGAAACAAACTTCTGAGTTTATAGATAGAATTTTGACAAAAGTAACGTTGCCCGGATCATTCTTCCTGGCAATAGTAGCCATCTTACCTGCTTTTGCAATGATGGCAAATGTTCAGCAAGGATTTGCTTACTTTTATGGAGGCACATCACTGTTGATTATGGTAGGTGTTATATTAGATACCCTACAACAGATTGAGAGTTACCTGCTTATGAGGCATTATGAAGGGATGATGAAGTCAGGAAAGATCAAAGGAAGATCCCAGGTAGCAGTTGCTTAATTGATTGAAGAAACAAAAAAAACTATTTGAACAAATATGGCTAAACAGACTTCAATCGAACAGGATGGAACAATCATCGAAGCACTGTCAAATGCAATGTTCAGAGTAGAGCTTGAAAACGGGCATAAAGTAATAGCCCACATTTCAGGTAAAATGAGAATGAATTATATTAAAATTTTACCCGGAGATAAAGTAAAACTGGAAATGTCTCCATACGATTTATCAAAGGGACGAATAGTATACAGATATAAATAATATACTAATGAAAGTAAAAGCATCTGTTAAAAAAAGAAGTAGCGAGTGTAAAATAGTACGCCGGAAAGGAAAGATTTTCGTTATTAACAAAAAGAATCCAAGGTTTAAACAAAGACAAGGATAATTATGGCAAGAATTTCAGGAGTTGATATTCCCGACAATAAAAGGGGAGAAATAGCATTGACTTACATTTTTGGTCTGGGAAAAAGCTCTGCTCAAATGATACTTGATAAAGCAGGGATCAGCAGAGATAAAAAAGTTAAAGACTGGACTGATGATGAATCAAATAAGATACGAAGCATCATCGCTGAGGAATTTAAAGTAGAAGGTGTTTTAAAATCTGAAATTCAATTAAGCATAAAACGCTTGTTAGATATCGGATGCTATAGGGGGTTGCGTCACAGGAGAGGATTGCCTGTTCGCGGACAAAGAACTAAAAATAACTCAAGAACAAGAAAAGGTAAGAGAAAAACAGTTGCAAACAAGAAAAAGGCTGTTAAGTAATTTCTAAGTAATATGGCACAAAAACGTAAGGATAAAGCTAAAAAAAGAGTCGTAAATGTTGAGCCGGTAGGACAGGCCCACATCAGAGCTTCATTCAATAATATAATTATTTCCATGACCAATTCTGTAG
Organism: Cyclobacteriaceae bacterium; assembly: GCA_050288525.1. Lineage (GTDB taxonomy): Bacteria > Bacteroidota > Bacteroidia > Cytophagales > Cyclobacteriaceae > JBNKDZ01. The sequence continues at coordinate 2,761 of JBNKDZ010000180.1, read as the reverse complement.
GTCAGGTTATTTCATGGGCCTCGGCAGGAAAAATGGGATTTAAAGGTTCAAAAAAGAATACCCCATATGCTGCACAAATGGCCGCTGAAGATTGCGCAAGAAAAGCCTATGATTTAGGATTACGAAAAGTAGAGATATTTGTCAAAGGACCTGGTGCCGGTAGAGAATCTGCCATAAGAAGCATTCAGAATATTGGTATTGAGGTTACTACCATTACAGATGTTACCCCGCTGCCACACAACGGCTGCAGACCTCCTAAAAGAAGAAGAGTATAAACGAAAAAGTAATAAGATAATATGGCAAGGTATAGAGGACCGAAGTCAAAAATTGCACGAAAATTTAATGACCCGATATTTGGGCCGAGCAAGGCATTACAGAAAAAGCCATACCCTCCTGGACATCATGGAAGGGGAAGAAGGAGAAAGCAATCTGAATATGCTATGCAGCTCAGTGAAAAGCAGAAAGCAAAATACACATATGGTGTATTGGAAAAACAATTTGCGAATCTGTTCCATAAAGCATCTCGAAAATCCGGTATTACTGGTGAGATATTATTACAATTATTAGAGTCAAGACTTGATAATGTAGTATATAGATTAGGAATTGCTCCTACGCGTCGTGCTGCACGCCAATTAGTACTTCATAAACATATTGTCGTTAACGGGAAAGTAGTAAGTATTCCATCTTTTTCACTTAAGAAAGGCGATATCGTTTCTGTTCGTGAGAAATCAAAATCGCTGGAAGTTGTCGTAAACAGCCTTGCTTCTAATGCAAAAAGATTTCCTTGGCTTGAATGGGAAGGTGCCGAAATGTCTGGAAAAGTAGTAGCAATGCCTCAAAGAGAGGAAATACCTGAAAATATCCAGGAACAATTAATAGTAGAACTTTATTCTAAGTAATAATAATCTTTTTATAAAAGGTACCAAAAGACTTTATAAAATATGTCAATATTAGCTTTTCAAATGCCTGAAAAAGTTACAATGGAGAAAGCAGATGACTTTCATGGTCTGTTTACTTTCAAACCATTGGAGCCGGGATATGGAGTAACAATTGGAAATGCACTAAGGAGGATTCTTCTTTCATCTCTGGAAGGATATGCCATTACCGGTATAAAGATTCCTGGTGTGTTGCATGAATTTTCAACTATCGAAGGGGTGGTTGAAGATGTATCAGAAATTATTCTGAACATGAAAATGATCAGGTTTAAAAAAGTTTCTGATGCTATAGATAACAAAATAACTATTCCGATTAAAGGGCAAACCAAGTTTACTGCGGGAGATATAGCTAATTTTACATCTTCGTTTGAAATCCTTAATCCGGAGCATGTAATATGTAATCTGGATGAATCAGCTGATATTGAAGTTGAATTGGTGGTTGAGAAAGGGAGAGGATATGTACCTGCTGAAGAAAACAAACCATCGGAACAAATCTTTGGATTCATTCCGATTGATGCAATCTTTACTCCAATAAAGAACGTAAAATATTTTATTGAAAATACAAGGGTAGAACAAAAAACAGACTATGAGCAATTAGTGCTTGATATTGAAACTGATGGTTCAATACACCCTGAAAATGCCTTAAAAGGAGCTGCTCATATTCTGATACAACACTTCATGTTGTTTAGTGATCAGACAATGATTCTTGAATCTGCTGACCTTCAGGAACCTGAAACAGTGGACGAAGAAATGCTACATATGCGTAAACTCCTGAAAACACCACTTAATGATCTGGATCTGTCTGTCAGAGCATATAACTGTCTCAAAGCCGCTGATGTGAAAACATTGGGAGATTTGGTAAGACTGGAAATATCCGATATGATGAAGTTCAGGAATTTTGGTAAGAAATCATTGGCGGAGCTTGAGCAACTGGTGGCTGAGAAAAACCTGACATTTGGTATGGATCTGTCCAAGTATAAACTTGAAGAAGAATAATTACAATGAGACACGGGAACAAAATTAATAATTTAAGTAGAACAGCTTCACACAGAAAAGCGATGCTGTCCAATATGGCCTCTTCCCTGATTCTCCATAAGAGAATTTCAACTACAGTGGCTAAGGCAAAAGCATTGCGCAAATATGTGGAACCTTTGTTGACAAAGTCGAAAAATGACACAACACATAGCAGAAGGGTTGTATTTTCATATCTTCAAAATAAAGAATCGGTAAAAGAACTTTTTGATGAAGTATCTGAAAAAATAAATTCTCGTCCAGGAGGCTATACTCGAATAATAAAAACTGGTAGCAGGTTAGGTGATAACGCTGAGATGTGTATCATTGAGTTGGTTGATTACAACGAACTGTTACTCGGCGAAAAGGATACCAAGAAAGCAAAAACAAGAAGAAGCAGAAGAGGAGGAGCAAAATCCGAGAAAAAAGAAACGAAAGCGGCTCCTAAGGAAGAAATAAAAGCTGCCAAAGCTGAAGAAGTTGTTGAAGAGGAAAAAGCTGAAGAAGTTGAAGCAGCTCCAGTGGCTGAAAAAGTAGAGGAAGTAAAAGATGAGGCTAAAGAAGAGAAAGCTTCAGAAAAAGAAGAAGATTCGACGGAGGACGAAAGCTCCAAAAAAGAATAATGAGAAATAAATCATATAAAATAGGGATTAGACAATTGTTTAATCCCTATTTTTTTGAATAAAAATTTAAGGTACAAGAGGAGATCAGCAATAAAGAATTTCATATAAACAGAAAAGAAATTTACCCGTGAAATTTTTATTAATGATGGACTCCTTTTTGGATAAATAGGATTTAATGTCTTACTTTGCCGT
>JBNKDZ010000179.1:0-3375 GCA_050288525.1 Cyclobacteriaceae bacterium | reverse complement strand
GACGATCGTCAATGGAAAATGACTATTCAACCTCTAATTTTATTCAAAAAAAAACAATGAATAAAAAGAATGTATTGGTTGCAGGAGCAACAGGATATCTAGGTCAATATCTGGTCAGGGAGCTTAAAAAACGTGGCTTCTGGGTTCGCGTCCTTATTCGAAAGGAAGAGCAAAAAGCTCTGTTCGATGATGTCGATGATTATTTTACCGGACAGGTCACAAAGCCTGAAAGCTTAAATGGTATCACCCAAGATATCCACATGGTTTTTTCCACGATCGGCATTACACGACAAAAAGACGGATTATCGTATATGGATGTTGATTATCAGGGCAATTCAAATATCCTGAAAGAAGCCTTAAAAGATGGTGTGGAATCCTTCCAGTACATCTCTGCGATAAACGGAGACAAACTAAGGCATCTGAAAATATTCGAAGCCAAAGAGAAATTTGTGGACGAATTAAAAAATTCCGGCATACAATATTGTGTGCTCCGGCCAAATGGTTTCTTTTCTGATATGCGGGACTTTCTGGTTATGGCGAAACGCGGAAAAGTATATTTATTCGGTGACGGACATTTTAAACTCAACCCGATCCACGGGGAAGATCTGGCAACAGTATGTGTCGATAAAATGATCTCAGGAGAGAAAGAAAGCACTGTCGGAGGCATTGACATATTCAGCCAGAACGAGTTGGCTGAACTGGCACTGAAAGCCTGGCAAAAACCCGTTAAAATTGTACACCTGCCTGATTGGACCCGAAAATTGACGATCTGGCTGTTGCAAACGTTTACCTCCTCAAAAACCTATGGCCCGATAGAGTTTTTTTTAACCTCCATGGCATTCGATAATATTGCGGATCAATACGGAACGAAACATCTTGAAGATTTTTTTAATTCAGAAGCCGGACAATCCGGAAATATGTAGACCAAATTACAGGTGAAATACACTTCACAACACATGCCATTTCATATTAAGCATATGATTATTTAGTTTTGTGCAAAAAAAGGATGATTTGCGAAGTAGAGAAAAAGAACATCGAAGAATTTAAAACCACCAATATTCTACCTCAAACCACCTTTTGGGGACGCTTAAAAAGGGATCAGGGATTTATTCCCAGGGGTTTTGAAATAAACATTTCTAAAGATCTGTTGTTCAGTTCTGCCAATCCGTTGGAAAAGAAAGAGGAAGATCTGTTGATCTTGATTAAGTACATCGATAAAAACACCTGCTTTGCCTATGTTCCCTATGGTCCAAAACTCGAACCTGATTTTGAAAACCAGGGATTATTGTTGGAACAGTTATCCGAGTCCATAAAACCATTCCTTCCGTCAAATTGCATGTTTATCCGGTATGATTTAATCTGGGAGAATCAATGGGCCATCGAAGATGAATATTTTGATCATTCCGGTAACTGGACCGGACCTCCTCCGAACCAGACCCAGGAATACAGAGTAAACTTCAGTACGGTTAACTGGAACCTGAAGAAGAGTTATACAGATAATTTACCTAAAAACACCTTCTTTCTGGATCTGACCTTAAAAGAACACGATTTGCTTTACAATATGAGGTTCAATACCAGGTACAACATACGAAAAGCAAATAAAAAAGGAATCCGGGTTCGGGAATATGGCATTGAACATATGGGCGATTGGTATAAATTATATCTTGAGACAGCCATCCGGCACAATATGCCCACTCAGAATCAGGAATATTTTTCTGCAATTTTGCAAAATCAGGACAACAGTAAAAATGGGGTAACCGTAAAAATGCTCATGGCAGATCTTGATGGCACGTTCTTATCATCACTGTTTTTAGTTTTATCAAAAAAACGGGGTACGTATTTGTATGGAGCGTCAACATCCTGTAAAAACGACCTGATGGCAAGCTATGCATTGCAATGGGAATCCATACGCATTGCCAAAGCATGGGGGTGCACAGAATATGACATGTTTGGCTCTGCCCCCAATCTGGACCGCACCCATCCGTTATACGGCGTACATGTGTACAAAAAAGGATTTGGCGGAAATCTCTACCACAGAATGGGGTGCTGGGATTATCCGTTTCACCAAAAGCTGTACGACCTCTACAGATCACAGGAGATCAAAGACACAAAAATCTGAACAGCTCCTGCCCTTTGAAGGTTTGTTTAAGTTGTGCTTTGCACTTTTCTCCTCAAAACCCTTTGTCTGAAGCAGGATGTTCAGAATGAAGATTTATTTCAGGATGAGATTAATGCATGATTGAGTTTTGTTGACAAGTGAACGGAACGCAGTTCCTGTTTTCCATTTGTGGTCCGTAGTTACGCGATGCTAAACTACGGACAGCAATCGGTGGACAGAGCAAAAGCACTTTGGCCAACTATGGCGTATCGCCCTGTTTGTCATCCACTTTCAATGCCTGCCTCACCAGGTCAGCGATGATGAAGTTAATGAATACCTCGCAGCTCTGGCACGAGATCCCAAATCACCTTCACGAAGCAGTTTCAAGCATATGGTCTATGGACTGAGATACTATTTCAGGCTGATCGGTTTTTTTACCAAAACTCAACTAACCGCTCAGAAAGTAGAGAAAAAGACTGAAAGCCGGATGTTTTATCGTGTTTCTTTTGCGTAAGTCTGAAGACTTTTTACATGGCAGGTTCCAAGAGACGTTACACTTAACTCTTGAAACAGGTTAGTTTTTTTCAAAGACTTGGAAGTATGGGGGGTATCCTTTCCGTAATTTTCTGTTACAACCCTGCTAATCCTAAAAAAAACTATACCTGATCTTAAACTAAATATAAAAAATAATAGTCAATAACGTATCAGGAACAGCAAATATCTGACCATTTGCAAGTCGAAACGCGCTTAGGGAGAATTCGTAAAGGCTACATTAAAAATCCCTGAATTCAGGGATACCATCCCAATTATTCAAAAGGTAATTTTGAACTTGATTTGCAGCTGCTATTAAATCTGGCTGGCAATCATTATATCAAATCAAACATATGGACCACAATCAGATCAAATCCCTTATATTAATTAACTTCTAAAACAATAAAAAATTGAAAAAAGTTATATTAACAAAACCAGATACAAAATTAGCATCAACCATTAGGCCTAGGATACCAGTCTGTTTTTTCATCTATTGGCATCCCACTACTTCTGATGTGACTTAATGCAGATATTGTAATTTACCAATAACCAAAGAGTAACAATAACCTCCTTTACGTGCTATGAGTCTTCCTGTTATGTAATTATCAAAACAGGAACCTATCATTTTGAGAGTTACGATTTTGGCCGGGATTCTAATAATAAGTGATAATATCTCAAATTTTGATGCCTATGACATAATCAGGAAAATCTAATCCTTATTTAACCGGGAAATTTGATGCTGATTT
>JBNKDZ010000178.1:0-9621 GCA_050288525.1 Cyclobacteriaceae bacterium | reverse complement strand
AGCAGATTACGAATTGCTTATCAGGTTTTTATATGTCCATAAACTCTCATATAAATATCTACCGTTCAAAATGGTAAAGATGCGTATGGGAGGTGTAAGCTCACGCGGGCTTAGAAGCAATATTATTTTGAATAAAGAAATAATACGTGCCTGCAGAAAACATGGAATCAAAACCAGTGCATTCAAGATCTATCCGAAATATTTTAAGAAAGTATTTGAAATGGTCCGAAAATGAAGAATATTTTAATTACCGGAATATCAGGATTTATCGGCCAGCATCTGGTCGATTTTTTTTATAAAAAAACGGGAGTCAGGATCTTCGGCTCTTGCCTGGATGTGGATGAGGCAAAGGCAAAATTTGCCCAAAAGGTCGTTGATATATCTTTGAAAACAGATGCTGACTTTATTCAAAAGCATCACATCGATACTATTATACATCTCGCTGGTATTGCTCATGACCTTAAGAATACCTTTCAGGAAAAAGATTATATGGATGTCAATTACATGTTGACCAGAGCATTATATGATATTTTCCTTCAGTCCGAAGCGACGAGATTTATTTTTTTCAGTTCCATTAAAGCGGCTGTTGATCATACAGAAACGCCTGTTGATGAACAGGTAATCCCTTCTCCTGTTACCCCTTATGGTAAATCAAAACGAAAGGCAGAAGAGCATCTTTTGTCCAGCGTATCTGAAGATAAAAAAACGTATATTCTGCGTCCGTGCATGATTTATGGTCCTGGAAACAAAGGGAATCTGAATTTGTTGTACAATTTTATCAGGAAAGGAATCCCATATCCTCTTGGACTATATGATAACAGAAGGACATTTCTCTATATTGAAAATCTGCTTTTTGCGATTGAACGTTTTATGTCACAGAACATCCCTTCAGGGATCTATAATGTCTCCGATAGTGAAAGTGTGTCAACCAGAGAACTGATCATGTCAATAAGTGATTCACTTGGTAAAAAAGCACGCATTCTGAATGTTCCCAGACGTATTATTCAAATACTGGCCAGAGCCGGAAGTATAGCCGGTTTGTTCTTTAATACACATACATTGAATAAACTCACCGAAAATCTTGAGGTTAAAAATGATAAATTGCTCAAGGCCATTGGAACAGAATTGCCGTTTAGCACCAGAGAAGGATTAATTAAAACGCTTAAAACTTTTTAATATGGATAACCGGTTTCTGTTGATACTGATACTCTGTTACATAATCGAAAAAGTGTATTTCTTTATTGCCGAAAGGATGAATATTGTAGACAGACCAAATCACCGTACGTTACATGTTGGTGCTACTATCAGGGGAGGAGGTATTGTTTTTCCGGTATCAGTCATGTTGTATTTCGTTTTTTTCGGAGCATTCGATTGGTATTTTTTCGCAGGATTGGTGATTGTATCTGTGATGAGTTTTATTGATGATCTGGGACATATAAAGAGTTCTGTACGGCTTCTTGGTCAATTTCTGGCAATAGGATTAGTGGCGTGGCAATTGGGGTACTGGGATGCCGGCTGGATATGGTGGATTTTGATGATGGTAATTTCCGTAGGGGTGCTTAATGCCTACAATTTTATGGATGGTATAAATGGAATTACTGGCGGGTACAGCTTTGTATTAACTGGATCCCTGATGTTTATTAATACTGAAATCATTGAATTTACGGATAACGCAATCCTGCTTTCTGTTGTGATAGGATTATTGGTGTTTAACTTCTTTAATTTTCGGATAAAAGCGACGTGTTTTGCCGGTGATGTGGGGAGTGTCTCCATTGCTTTTATTAATGTGTATTTCGTTCTTAAGTTAATAATGGTTACAAACAACCTGCTGTTTATTTTGCTTCTGGCAGTTTATGGTGTGGATACAGTCTTAACTATCATTCATCGCCTTATCCGTAAAGAAAATATTTTTGAAGCACACAGACTACATTTGTTTCAGGTTATTGTGAAAAATAAAAAGATCCCGCATCTGGTAATGTCAGGTATTTATATGCTGGTCCAGCTGATTATCAACGGATTGATATTTTTTGTCATTCAAATGAAAACCGGAATTCAAATGGTATTTGCTTCAGCTATAATCCTGATCCTGGCTGGTATTTATATATTTGTTAAATCAACATTAATGATAGATAAAAAATAAAGGAAGCATTTTTGATATACTATAGCCAGGAATGTGGAAGGAAATAATTATATTTATTTTATAAATTCAATTGCATCTAAAACCAGCTCAAACCAAATAAAGTGAATTATTACGGACGACATATTAAAAGAGTAACAGACCTGATTATTATAATTTGTCTTGCCCCAATTGCACTTTTTTTTCTTAGTACACTATATGTGATTCTTTGGGTAGGACAGGGCAGACCGGTTTTTTTTACACAACAACGTCAGGGAATCAATGGCAAACCATTTATTTTATACAAGTTCAGAACATTAAAAATAAAAAGTGGTGAAGGACTGTCTTTTAAAGCTGAAGACGTCACAAAAACCGGACGTATATTGCGGAATACCGGATTGGATGAATTACCACAACTCTATAACATATTAAAAGGAGATATGTCTTTTGTTGGTCCCAGGCCATTACCTTTAACATACGATGAATTATATGATACATCACAAAAAAAACGGTTTACTATAAAACCGGGGATTACAGGACATGCTCAGGTTGAAGGAGGAAACCTGATTACATGGAGTGAACGGTTTCTGCTGGATAACTGGTATGTTGATCATATGTCATTGATATTGGATATGAAGATAATAATCCGGACATTCCGGAAGATGCTACAATCCGTTACAACCTGTAACAATGATCCGGCAATTATGCCGGTATTTCGTGGGATCAATGTTAAATAACTAAAAAACCAGAAAAATATGTTACTATATGGAGCAGGAGGTCATGCCAAAGTAATTATTGATTGCCTTAAATCCCAGGAATTATCTGTGCGAGCAGTTTTTGATGATGACACCGAAAAAAAGACGCTGCTGGGGATTGAAGTTATTCATGATTATTCCTCAATAATTCATCGTGGACAGGAACTGATTGTCAGTATTGGCGATAATCAGCTACGAAAAAAAATTGTAGGGTTGATAGATCATGGTTTTGGATCTGTCTGCCATGCTTCTGCCATTATTTCAGATCATGCTGTTTATGGTATAGGAACTGTTGTTTGCATGGGAGCTGTAATACAATCCGGAACAAGAGTAGGAGACCATGTTATTGTGAATACTTCTGCTATAATTGAACACGATGCTATAGTAAATGATTATGTACATATTGGTCCGGGGGCTGTAGTTTGTGGAAATGTAACGATAGGTGAAGGTGTTTTCATCGGAGCTAACGCTACTATTTTGCCTGGGGTTGTTATAGGAGATTGGTCTGTTGTCGGTGCAGGTAGTGTGATCACTTCTGATATTGAAAATCATAGTATTATATATGGAAATCCGGGTAAAATAGTCAGGAAAATACAAATTGATTGAAAGAACAGATAGTTTGTTATTTATTGAAACATGATAAAATCATACGGGAAGAAAAGATTATTTATTATATTTACTAAATCAAGAAGGTAATTGGATATTTAAGGAATGTAAAGTCGTTATATGAGCGGCTAATTTGTCTTAAATATACATAAAATAGCAAAAAATAGCTTTATGGCTATTTGATCAATCCCTCTGGTTACCGCCATAATCTAGCCTAATTATTAATAATATTTGAATTTGACAATTAAATTTGTCAAAGTGTTTTGTTTGCTTAAAAAATATTATATTTAGCCTTTAAATTTCGTTTTTTTAGGTTGCAAACGAAAATTTGAATCAGTTTTAGGGATATTAGAAAATATATACCTATTTTGAATCCCAGGTATTGAACAACGGTTACGAATTGTAGATGAACAGAATTTTGATAAAAATCCGGGTATTACCAAGATGGATTATTATTTTAATTGACTTGGTGATGTTATTCTTATCCACCCTCTTTGCTTTTCTGCTGAGATTTAGCCTGGATTACAGCTTACTGGATGTATTTGATATAAATAAGGGTATATTTACCTTTGTCCTGTTCTCTTTTATAGCAAGTCTTATAACAAAAAGTTACGCCGGCATTGTTCGTTATACCGGATTGCAGGATGCAGGAAGGATTTTCGGAACTATTTCACTTGGAGCATTTCTAACCTTTACCTCGAATTTCATACTAGAAAATGTTTATGGCTTAAAAATCATCCCGAATTCTGTAACAGTAATCGCTTTCCTGATTTCAGTAATTGCCCTGGTTTCATACAGATTGCTCGTTAAACGGATATTTTCATATTTTTTACAAAAGGATAAAAAAACTGAAAACGTGCTGATCTATGGAACAAATAAGTCTGCACAAATGACCCGACAAATCATTGAAGAAGAATCAGGATCCAAAATTAAGGTGATAGGGTTTCTGGATGATGATAAAAAACATATAGGGAAGGGTTTAAATGGTATCAGAATATATGATTGCCTGAGTGATCTTGAGAATCTTGTTTACCAGAAGGAAGTGCGACAGCTGATTATATCCGACAGAGCAATTTCAGTAGAAAGAAAAAATGAGCTTGTTGACCTTTGTCTTAATCTTAATGTGAAGATAAGGATTGTGCCTCCTGTAGAGCATTGGGTACGGGGAGAATTGAGTTTAAAACAAATTAAAAATGTTAACATTGAAGAATTATTAGGAAGAGACAGCATCCGACTGAATAGCTTCAATATAAAGCAGGAACTGAAAGGAAAAAGGATCTTGGTAACAGGTGCAGCCGGATCAATCGGGAGTGAGATCGTACGACAAATACTGTTCTATACCCCAAGTCTGGTAATTATGGTTGATCAGGCTGAGTCGGCATTGTTTGACATTGACAATGAAATAAAGCTTAAAAAAGGCACGATAAAAGTCCATTCTCTGATCGCTGATATTACCAAACAGGAGCGAATGGAAATTATTTTCAAAGAGTTTTCTCCCGACATCGTCTTTCATGCTGCTGCTTATAAGCATGTTCCGATGATGGAAAAAAATTCATCAGAAGCTGTACAGTGTAATATTCTTGGAACCAAAACAATTGCCGATCTTGCTGTGAAATATCAGTCAAAGAAATTTGTGATGATATCAACAGATAAAGCCGTAAATCCAACAAATGTTATGGGGGCTTCGAAGCGAATAGCGGAGATGTATGTGCAATCACTCAATAACTTCCTGAAGGAACGAAATCCGGATACCACGGTATTTATTACAACACGCTTTGGGAATGTTCTGGGATCGAACGGGTCCGTTATCCCAACCTTTAAAAAGCAGATTGAACAGGGAGGTCCTGTTACTGTAACGCATCCGGAAATAACCAGGTTCTTCATGACCATTCCTGAAGCCTGTCAACTAGTGCTCGAAGCAGGTTCTATGGGAAATGGAGGTGAGATATTTGTTTTTGATATGGGTAAGTCAATGAAAATTATTGATTTAGCGAAAAAGATGATCCGGCTATCCGGCCTCGAAGTGGGAAAGGATATCGAAATTGTATTTACTGGTTTAAGAAGCGGTGAAAAATTGTTTGAAGAGCTACTAAGCAATAGTGAAAATACCTTACCAACATATCATCATAAAATCCTGATAGCTAAAACACGTGAGGAAGATTATAAATATGTTCGGGATCAGATCGAAAATCTTATAAACTCATCATATGATAATGATGAATTAAAACTTGTCGGGATGATGAAGTATATTGTTCCGGAATTTAAAAGTAATTCATCCAAGTTTGAGGTTCTTGATCAAAAGTTAGCAAGAGCAAAAGAAGTAGAATAGCTTATTAATGATGATTGAGAAAATGAATGACATCCATGGAGTTTTTTAATCCGGTTATTTTAGCATTTATTATAGCTGTAGTATCTGCTCCTTTTGCAATTTATTTGTCTAAAAGAAATGGGTTTTATGCCTCAACCAATCACCGAAGCTCTCATGTAAGTCAGGTGCCTAATACGGGGGGGATAATACTGAGTTTTTCCATAATCATTCCACTCCTGATATTTTCTGATTATATAAAACAGGATGATTTTAATCTGGTGGCTTCAGCATTCGTTGTGCTGTTAATAACAGGTGTAATAGATGATTTTAACCCAATGCCTGTATATTATAAGTTTCTCGGACAATTTATCCCCGCTATTGTTATAGTAAGTTCATTTAGTTTCAACGATCTTACTATTCCGTTTTTAAATGTGGGAATCCCGGTATTTTTAGTGTATTTCTTCTGGATCATTTTTATCGTTGTTATAATAAATGCATATAATCTTATTGACGGAATTGACGGGCTGGCTTCGGGGCTGGGAATTGTTGGGTCGGTTTTTTTTGCGATTGTATTCTATAAAGCGTTTATAACACATCTGGTTGTTTTTTCACTTGTCCTGGCAGGAGGACTAACAGGCTTGCTTTTTTACAACTTTTCAAAGAAACGAAAGATTTTTATCGGAGATACCGGTTCGCTGCTTATCGGAGGTATTATGGGGTATTTTGCCCTTGAATATTTAAATCTTTCTGATGGTATTGAAGTAAACCGTAAATTCACCCTGATTCTGGGAACGTTTTTTCTGCCACTTTCCGATCTTTTAAGGGTTATAATCGTCAGAGTACAAAAAGGAATGTCACCTTTTAGCGCTGACAAAGGACATATACATCATATCTTACTTGAAAGAATTAATAACCACGCTATTGTTACTGCCATTCTTTTATTCAATCAGATATTACTTATAAGTATCTTCTGGCTGTATTCCAATTATGTCGATAAAGGTTATATTTTCTTCCTTTCAGGAATGTTTATTTGTTATCTGCTGCTGGTTAAGCTAATCAGAAAACGTAATAAATAAGGGCATTCGAAAATAATCACATATTCATACAATATACCGTCAGGGTTGCTTTAAAGGGGTCTTATGGAATGATATGATTCTAAAACCTTCTTCTGTTAATGTGTCTGTTTGTTCTGCTACGTGGTGGTTTAATACGTCTGGTGTTACCTTTTTTAATACGACCACGATAGCTGGAGCTCTTTCCTAGTTCAGTAAAATAGTATTCGATTTTTATATTCATAATGAAATAACCATCATTATTTTTCGGGTCTCCCCTGAAATTTTTTCCCTGCTCCGCCCATGTCGGCTCACCTTCAGGCAATGTTTCCCAGGTTCTGTCTGACAGGAGTCTTGCTATATCGTCGGTGAATGTAGAAGGATGAGGATATATACCGCTACTTACATCATCCAGATAATCTGTCATGACAATTCTGTATCCGCCGTCTATTGCAAGATTGATAAATGGATTGACTCTGAATTTCACGCCTGCTCCAATAGGGAATGATGTTGTGAAACTACCATATTTTTTTCCTTCTGTCTGAAGTGGACGTAATGCATATCGTTCACCATCCAGTTTTGTTGTCGGATTAAAATTCACAAAACCGACACCTCCATAGATATACGGATTTATTAAAGGGCGCAGGTAAAATCTTCGGTCTTCTTCAAATAAACTAACGTACAACAGGGCATTAAGCTCAAAATTGTGTGACTGGAAAGAAAGATTCCGGACCTCTTTTCCCGGATCTGTTTTGTCGTCACCTACGAGCATAAACCAGGTGATGTCACTTCCGAAGGAAAACCATCTGTAGAAATTGTATCTTGCGCCAACAGAGAAATTCGGGCGGATGTTTCCATGATCACCATTTTTTGCCAAATCTCCGTAATAATGGGTAGTGCCGGTGCCTGCCATAAGAATTAAATTCCTGTTACGGTTACGATTATAAAAACCTTGGCAAAGCACTATATCCGAAGACAGAAGAAGTAAAGCTAAAAGAATTACTGTTTTTCTCATAATCATAAAATCAGGAATGGTCACTCTAATCGCCTAAGATACTATAATCATATGTTTTTTTGAAATAATCAGGGTAAAATATCAATTAATTGTTTGTGAAGTTTTGGATTATTTAATGTTAAAGGTGTAATTATATCATATCTGACAATTCAGTAACGAGATACGACGGTTCGGTAACTCTTTTTTTCTTCATGCCGGTATTCTACGGAGTTTTGAAGAAAAAATTAAATATGCGAACAATAATTTTAATTTTAGTACTGACGAATATTTCATTTCCCCTCTTAGCACAACAATCAATAAAAGGTACGGTGAACGATTTGTCGGGTGAACCGATTCCCGGGGCCAATGTCTATCTGGAAAAATCGTTTGAAGGAGCTACAGCAGGCGTTGATGGTAATTTCGAAATTTCTACTTCACTTCAAGGTAGTCAGGTTGTTATTGTGAGCTGTATTGGATATGAAATGCAAAAATTAAGCATTAACGTATCAGAGGACAATTCCAGCCTGAATATTGTTATGAAAGAGGCTATTTCTGCTCTTGATGCGGTTGTAATAACGGCAGGTGCTTTTGATACGAACGACAGGTCCAGGTCTGAAGTCCTGAAACCACTGGATATTGTATCAACCGCCGGTGCCACTGCCGATGTTACCGGAGTTTTAAATACACTTCCGGGCACTCAAAAGGTCGGTGAGACAGGTAAATTGTTTGTCAGAGGGGGAAGTAGCTGGGAAACAGGTACCTATATTGATGGTTTGAAGGTTGCCGAACCCTATAACCCCAGTCCTGAAGGGATACCGTCCAGGTTCAGGTTTTCACCTTTTTTGTTTAACGGAACCTTTTTCAGCACCGGAGGGTATTCGGCAGAATACGGTCAGGCACTGTCTTCAGTATTGGTGCTGAATACCAAAGATCAATTGATACGGGATCAGACGGATATCTCACTGATGAGTGTTGGTGGAGGTATATCACATTCTAAAATGTTGAAAAAAGGTTCTCTTTTTGGAGAATTGAATTACACAAACCTAACCCCTTATTATGGCCTTGTGCCTCAAAAAACGAACTGGTTAGAGGAACCGGAATCTATAAACGGAACTTTTTTCTACCGAATGAACGGTGACAAAGGGAAGGTATTCAAGGTGTATTCCAATTATGAAGGATCAGATTTTTCATTGAAACAGGAATACCCAAATCCGGGAGATGGTTTGAAAAAAATATCGGTCCGTAATGATTATCTGAGAAACCAGGTGTCATACCGAGCATTGTTAAATGATGATTGGGGGATTACCGGAGGTGTATCATATGCATTTCAAAATAAAAAAACCGGCCTTGAGGCGGACAGAGTGCATGAAAAACTCCATGATATTTCGGGCAAAGTGGTTTTGGACCATGAAAGCACAGATAAAATAGGTCTGAAAGGCGGTATTGAACTTAATAATACAACGTATACTGAAACGTATGATCCGGACACCTCGAATGTGCTCTACAAGCTTTCATATGATCAGACAATTGTAGCAGGTTTCGCGGAGGCAGACATTCACCTTTCAACACGATTGCTTACAAGAATTGGTGCCCGGTATGAATATCTGACAGATAAAAAACAACATTTTGTTGATCCACGGGTTTCCCTGGCCTATAAAACAGGAGAGCGTGAACAGGTTTCGATTGCTTACGGAACCTTTCATCAGACACCCTATCAGGAATATTACAGGGTTAATCCACATCTTGATCAGGAAAAAGCCAGCCATATTATTCTCAACTTCCAGCATTCT
>JBNKDZ010000177.1:0-3324 GCA_050288525.1 Cyclobacteriaceae bacterium | reverse complement strand
CTGAGCATATTCCATTGTCTCAAACATATCTTCAGCAAAACTGGCAACATCCATCTCTCCCTTGACAATATCCTGCGCTTTTTTCTTTAATACAGGATGACCATACGCTACAATAGGTAAAACCATAATCACTATTTATTTTTTTTTTTGAATGTGCAAAGGTAGCAAATTCAATCAGTTTATTCTTTATTGTTTTTATTCATAATCCAATTTATTCCCATAAAGTTTTATTTTTGAGATAATAATATTGATATCATATTACGTTTCCTATTTGTATTGATGTAAGAACCTCCGTAGATTTAATTTTTAAGCATAAAATTTGTTAACAGGTGAGAATTTTATTTTTATCAATTTTCGTGTTATTATTTTTTTGGTCATGCAACCGGAAGGAAGCCTATGCACCAAATATTGTGTTTATTGTCCTCGATGACGTCGGATACGGCTCATTAGGCTGTTACGGAGGCGAATCAGACACCAAAAACATGGACAGCCTGGCTAATAAAGGACTGGTATTCCGAGATTTTCATTCCAATGCTCCCATTTGTACCCCATCCAGAGTTTCGTTTTTGACAGGTAAATATCCTCACCGGATGAAGCTGGAAAATCAGTTATTTGCCAAAGGTGACACACGGCTGTACGGCCTGCCTGAAAAGGAGGTCACGTTTGTTGAATTGCTCAAAGAGCAGGGGTATGAAACCGGAATAACAGGCAAATGGGGACTTGGTTTCAGTATAGAATACAATCCGATCTATCAGGGCTTTAATTATTTCCGGGGATTTATGAGCTCACATATCGATGATATACGACATATTGATGATGCCGGGGTACCGGACTGGTGGCAGGATCTGGAAAAGATTCATGAAGAAGGAAGTGCCCGGGAAATGATCCTACGGTATTCAACTGAATTTATTGAATCGAACAAAGAATCTCCGTTTTTTCTTATGGTTTCTTTTCCTTCACCAAAAAACCCGGAACATACGGATTCATTGTCTGCTGTTGGCGCCTACCGGGAATCATACCGAAAATACCTGGAAGAGCTTGATGGTTTTATAGGCTCTATTGTTAACAAGATCAATTCGGATGCGCTATCTGAGAACACTCTGATCTTTTTATGTTCCGATAACGGTCCGGACGCTTCGTTAAATGAGACAGATTATTTGCGCGGCGGAGCAAACTCCTTATTGGAAGGAGGACATCGTGTACCGGCTATTGCCTATTGGCCTGGAACTATAAGGCCTGGTGTGACGGATCAGTTAATTCTCGGAATGGATCTTTTTCCTACCTTCCTGTCTTTAACAAAGAATGCAAATTTCCCCTATAAAATTGACGGAATAGATTTTTCGGATTTGATGACCGGAAGCCGAACGGGCTTTGACCGCCAGGTGTATTGGAAATACAAAAATCAAAAAGCTGTAAGAAATCAACAATACAAATTATTGATCGAAGGACAAAATAAATATCTTTTCAACTTAGACGAGGATCCTGAAGAGCGTTTCAACCTGCTGGAGGAAAATCCTGAAGTGGGCTTTGATATGGAAGAGCAGTTTCGTCAATGGGAGATCATGATCAAATCGAAACAATACGAATAAAAAAGGCTGCCCGGTTAAGAACAGCCTCCTGTATCTCTATTGAATATTTTTCAATTATCCATTCATCGAAACAAGAAATTCTTCATTATTACGTGTTCCTTTCATTTTTTCAAGCAGGAATTCCATAGCTTCCTGAGAAGTCATATCCGACATGAATTTTCTTAAGATCCATACACGTTGTAATGATTCCTGATCGAGAAGTAGTTCTTCTCTTCGTGTACCTGATGCAGGAACATCAATAGCAGGATAAACACGTTTGTTCGATAATTTTCTGTCGAGTTGCAGTTCCATGTTACCGGTACCTTTGAATTCTTCAAAGATCACCTCATCCATTTTCGAACCTGTCTCAATAAGAGCTGTTGCGATGATGGTTAGTGATCCGCCGTTTTCAACATTTCGGGCAGCTCCGAAAAACCGCTTTGGCTTATGCAGCGCGTTTGCATCGACACCTCCGGACAGGATTTTTCCTGATGAAGGCACTACTGTGTTATGTGCTCTGGCAAGACGAGTGATAGAGTCAAGCAAAATAACCACATCATGACCACATTCTACCATTCTCTTGGCTTTTTCAAGAACGATGGAAGCCACTTTTACGTGACGTTCAGCCTGTTCGTCAAAAGTTGAAGATATTACTTCAGCTTTTACGCTTCTGGCCATATCCGTAACTTCTTCAGGCCGTTCATCGATAAGCAGGATCATCAGATATACTTCGGGATGATTTTCGGCTATGGCATTGGCAATATTTTGCAATAATACCGTTTTACCTGTTTTTGGTTGCGCGACGATCATTCCACGTTGTCCTTTCCCTATCGGAGAGAACATATCGAGTATACGTGTGGAATAATTGCTGGGGCTTGAACTCAGATTCAGCTTTTCTTCCGGGAATAAAGGGGTGAGATATTCGAAAGGCACCCTGTCACGGATCTCATCGGTTGTTTTTCCGTTAACTGAATCCACGCGTAACAAGGCAAAATATTTCTCTCCTTCTTTCGGAGGCCGGATCTGTCCCTGAATGATATCACCTGTTTTCAAACCAAAAAGCTTGATCTGCGAAGGTGACACATATATATCATCAGGACTTGCAAGATAATTATAATCTGAAGAACGCAGGAACCCGTATCCGTCCTGCATGATTTCCAGGACACCCTCATTTTCGATAGCCCCGTCAAATTCCTTGATGCTGGGTTTTCTTTGTTGTTGTGGTTTTGGCTCTTCTCTGATTTCTTTCTTTTCTTCAGTATACGATTTTGTGTCACTGAAAGAAGTAATAGATGGATCAAGGTCAACAGAGAATGATTCCAGCAGGTCATCTGCACTCATCTCTATTTCATTGCTGCTAACAGAGCTTTTGGCTTCTTCAGTCCTCTTTTTGACATTCTCTCTTTTCAAATTCAACTTTCGCGTACCGGCATCCTTTTGAGATTTTGGGGTTTCTTTCTCTTTGGCACTTTCTTTAGCGCTTTCTTTAGCGTTTTCGGTAGTTTTTTTATCTACCGACGGATTAACAGCCTGATAATCCAGAATTTTGTAAATAAGTTCTTTTTTAGGTAGTTTTTTATAATTCTCTAACCCAATTTCTTCCGCAATTTCTTTCAACTCTGAAAGAAGACGGACATTTAAATCTTGAATAGTGTACATGTAAAAATAATAAATTTGAGGAAACTCTTTCCTTTATTCAATTTGGATATAATGTATATGATTAATAAAGACTTTTCTTTCTGATAAAGAAACTTCT
>JBNKDZ010000176.1:0-5772 GCA_050288525.1 Cyclobacteriaceae bacterium | reverse complement strand
GGGAATTTTTCATTGGAATTCCTCTTTTTGGCGTTCTTCTCTTATCATTCCTGTTCCAATCTTTTAATCAACTCAATATTATACCTCTCATAATCTGTGAGATACGTATTTGTGATTTTTTCCGCACTTGAAATCATGGGTTTATACCAACTCTTTTGTTCAAAATGGCGCCTCAGATCATCACTCCTGAATATATACCCATAATCCGCATAGACTTCATTTCGCATGATCTTAAGTGTCATTTTATCATATTTCTTCAGTTCTTCTTCATGCATTTTTTTATGGACACTTCCGGGTAATCCCGATAATTTTTGAGTTGAAGATTATATGCATACGACAGGTTTTCATCGAACTCAAAAGTGTCTTTAATTATATAAATTTTATATGGAACAAAGGTCTTATCCGGATTAATGTCTCCATAATACCCTATGGGGCCGATTATCTCTTTGATGCCATCGGAATTTACATCCTTAAATTCTGTAATATAAAAATACGCATCGTAAACAGTCTCTATTTCAGCGTCTTCTGAAACTGTGTAGATTGTATGTTTTTCCGGATCGCTGGCATAAGGATAGGAAGTAAACACCAATCCGATCCTGTTCTCCGGCAATCGAAGCGTGAAAAATAAATTTGTATGAATATTGAAAATCGAATCACCTTTCTCTTTCCTTCTTTCGTTTTTTACCCAACCCCCTTTATTAAATTTCACGATCCGTTTATTATTCAGAACAAAGGTGATCCTGTGAAAGTCTCCGGGTTCATCTGTTTTTTTTCCTGTTTCACTATCAATATAAAAAAGTTTCTCCAGTACAAGCGAATCAGGATAGCCATCCTGATTTAAGTCAACCACAATAACTCCTATGGTTTCAAATACTTTCTCATATGTATCCTTACCATACAAACCCGTGATTGAAGTAATAACAAACAATAAAGAGATTAATTGTTTCATTTTCTCTTCGTTTTGACAATTCCAATTCCTGTAAAGTCGAATTGAAATATCAATAACCAATCAATAACCTTTTAAAAATAGTGAATCCAACGGATATAGCATAGCTCATTAAACACTCCTAACTTTACTGCATGTTAAAATTGCTAACCGAATAATACAAAAAATCCCCATCCGGATAATCCAGTAATCCTGAGAAATATGATTCAGACACTTTTCAACATCACTCATTGACGGCTCGTAGATACGGATTCTCTTTGGTGATTTGGTGCACAGATCAATCTACAAACAACAAGAGGTTCTTAACTCATTAAAATATATTTTATATTCCGCGAACTAATATTTTGTATAGGTGTTTTTATTTAACTTTGTATTATTAAACAATAAACTCAGAATTATGGAAAGAAAGGTGTTATATGAAGATCAAAATTTAAAGCTTGAATATGTTTCTGAAGGAAATTATATTCATGAAACGTGGTGGGGCATTACTTCAAAGGAAGTTTTTGAGGGGCTTTTGTATAGGATAATTGAATTTATTCAAGAAACGAAGGCAACAGGATTATTGCTGGATGCCAGAGAGCATAAAGGGCTGGGACCTGAATCTCAAAAACTGGCCGCGAAAGAAGTAGGAAATTTAGCTAAAAAAATAGGAGGATTACGCGAAGCAATTGTTGTTCCAAAAGATGTTTTTTCCAATTTTTCTGTAAAAAATTATGCCGATAATTTAAAAAAGGAGGTGAATTCTGTTGAAACTGTATTTTTTGATAGATTAGATAAAGCAGAAGATTGGTTAAAAGAAAAATAAAATATTAAGTGATTGACACAACAAAATATAAAGAGAGTCAAAATTATTGGCTCTCTTTAAAAATATCGCCCATCCATTAATAAAAACATACAAATAATATTTTCAGGCAATCAAATTGAGTTTACGGATTACAGAATGACAGAATGATCGTTGGAGATTTTTACACCTTCATTAACGATTCGGGTAGTATCTATAAATAAACCGTCATCCGGAGGAATTTCCGGTAATTATTGACGACAGGAAATAATGGCCGGTTATGACGTAGGGATCTCCTTCGGTCAGGGACCAGAACAGCATTTCGCCTGTGCTCTTTCGAACAGATGGAGATTCCTACTTCACAGGCATATTATAATTCTGTCGTTGAGTAGTGCGAAGTGGTGTTTCGTGCGGACACGCGAAACAACAAACATATTATTGAAACCCTTCATGGCGTAAATTTAAGGATAGTTACATTTTCTGCCAACAATAACTATCTTTGTATAAAGATTAGCCATGGAAACAACAAGACATATTGTTATAATTGCTCCCCCGTCAACTTCGATACTTGATATAGCTGGTCCGCTCGAAGTTTTTTCAAAGACCACCGATCACTTTCGGACGATTGCAGGCAACCAATCCTATACAATTCATGTCCTATCGGTCGATTCATCATCGGTTGTCAATACCAATGGAGGACTGCCTGTTTTGTGTGAAGGGGGGATTGATTCGATAAATTACGATATTGATACACTATTGATCGCCGGCAGAGGCTCGTTAACCGCTGAAACCGCTAAACCGTTGATCAGTTGGTTAAAGGAACATGCATCAGAAATTCGCCGAATTGGTTCCATATGTGCCGGAGCCTATATATTGGCTGAAGCAGGCCTGCTTGACGATCGCAGAGCAGTAACACACTGGATGATTTGTGACAGGTTTGCCCGGGAATTTCCCAAAATAAAAGTAGAAAAAGACCCCATTTTTGTTAAAGACGGGAATATGTATACTTCTGCAGGTATATCTACAGGAATGGATCTTGCGCTGGCAATGGTTGAAGAAGATTTTGGGCGCGATGTTTCTGTTATGGTAGCGCGCCTTCTGGTCCTTTATCTGAAACGGCCGGGAAATCAATCGCAGTTCAGCAATGTTTTAAGACATCAAACAGTTGATCACGAACCCATACAAAAAATCCAAAACTGGATTATGGATCATTTAAATGAGGAATTGACTGTTGAAAGACTGGCAGAAAAGGCTTCTATGAGTCCGCGGAACTTTGCGCGGGTATTTCTGAAGGAGACAGGTATCACACCGGCAAAATATGTTGAAAAAGTACGGCTGGAAACCGCCAGACGCCGACTTGAAGAGACCAGGCTAACCCTTGATGAAATATCAAACGAATGCGGAATCGGAAATGCGGATGGGCTGCGCCGGTTATTCTTACGGCACATGCGAACAACCCCCAGTGATTACCGTAAAAACTTTTCGGCGGCTTTAACATAAAAAAACTCTGTGAACCGGAATTCACAGAGTGGATTAATGTACGTGATAAGCCCTTACAAAGGAGCAAAATAAGCAGCAGTACGGATCATTTGTGCAACAAAGGACATTTCATTGTCATACCAAGAAACTGTTTTAACCAATTGCTGGCTGCCAACAGTCACCACCTTGGTTTGTGTGGCATCAAACAAGGATCCAAAATGTATTCCGACAACGTCCGATGAAACAATGGGATCTTCGGTATATCCGTACGACGCATTGGCCGCCTTCTTCATGGTAGCATTCAGGGTTTCGGTAGTAACCTCTTTTTCAAGTATTGTAAACAATTCGACAACCGAACCGGAATGTACAGGTACCCGTTGTGATGATCCGTCCAGCTTCCCTTTTAAGTCCGGAATAACCAGTCCGATGGCCTTTGCCGCCCCTGTGGTGTACGGAACAATGCTGTCAGCCGCAGCTCTCGACTTCCGGTAATTCAGTTTAGGATCGGGAGTATCCATTAACGGCTGCGAGTTTGTGTAGGCATGGATGGTGGTCATTTGCCCGGCGATAATCCCAAAGTTGTCGTTTAATACTTTGGCCATTGGTGCCAGACAGTTGGTGGTACACGATGCGGCGCTGATCAGCTTGTCGGAAGCATCCAGTTCCTGATGATTCACATTGAACACAATGGTTTTCATGTCCTTATCCGATGGCTGCGAAACAATCACTTTTTTTGCTCCGGCCTCCATATGCGCCGATGCCCTTTCACGCGTACTGAAGATGCCGGTACATTCAAGCACCAGATCAACACCATGCTTTTCCCAGGGAAGATTGTGCGGGTCACGTTCCGCATATACAGCAACCGGCTTTCCGTCAACGATCAGTTCCTGATCATTATGGTCAACAGGTTTCCCGAACGTCCCCTGAATGGAATCATATTTAAGTAAATACGCAAGCATGGACGGCGCACTTAAATCGTTAATGGCTACCACTTCCATATCATTCCTATTTGTTATCTCACGGAAAGCCAGACGTCCGATACGGCCAAATCCGTTTATTGCAACTTTGATCATAATTCTAATATTTTTTTGTTCGTATGTTCTTATTGGTTAAAACGTAAAACGACACGTAACGACGAATGTCTTTAATGACAACAATCCGTCAATAACTGCCAAAAAACAGTTTGAGTATTTGGGTATTTAGCAAGAGAGTCTTAATAGCAGATTACAATTAAAAGAATATAAATGTCGATTCGATTCACTATTTTCGATGTTTAACTGGTAATAATCTAAAAGGAAAAGCACGGTGCGTAAAATAAGAGAACATTTCGAATCAGAAGCACGGGAATTTGATGATGTAATTGTAAAGTTGATACCCTACTATGAACAAATGACTGATGCGTTAATTGATTCCATACCTTTTGATACAAATGCTGATTTTAAAATGATCGATCTGGGATGTGGAACCGGAACAATCTCAAAAAAAATCGCTCAGAAATTTCCAAATTCAGGGATTGTGTGCCTGGATATTGCCTCAAATATGATTGATATAGCAAAATACAAATTGGCAAATCATACAAATACGGATTTTATGGTAGCAGACTTCGCTTCAATAGAACTGAAAGAAAAATTTGATGTTGTTGTTTCTTCATTAGCTCTGCATCATTTGGAAACGGAAAATGATAAAAAAGCGTTCTACTCCAAAATTTACACCATTCTAAATAAGGGAGGGGTGTTTTTTAATGCAGATGTAGTACTTGGTTCCACCGATTTTCTGCAAATGAAAAACATGAAAAGGTGGAAGGAATTTATGCATAAAAGTGTATCTATAGACGAAATAAAAAATAAATGGATCCCGACGTATGAAGAGGAAGACAGGCCGGCAAAATTGACCGACCAGTTAAAGTGGCTTGAGGAGATTGGATTTATATCTGTTGACGTTATCTGGAAATACTATAATTTTGCTGTATACGGCGGCATTAAATTTGGAAATTAATTGTTGTATCAAAGATTCTTTAAAGTAAATTTATGGTTGCATACATAATTGTAAGAGTAGATATTAAGGATGCTGAGCAGTACAAAAAGTATTTGCAGGTAGTCCCGGGAATAATTGAACGTTTTGAAGGCAAAGCCATAGTGAGGGCAGAGAAGGCCGAAACATTGGAAGGCGCTCAGGAAAACAGAAGAATGGTAATTTTGGAATTTCCTTCAATGGAAAAAGCCAGGGATTTTTATTATTCCAAAGAATATCAGGAGGCTAAAAGATTGCGAGAAAATGCTGCAACAGGAGAACTTGTGCTAGTGGAAGGTGTAAATTAAGATTGGAGCTATTATTTAAAGTGACCACAAACGAAAGCGATTATTTCTATGTCTTTCCTATGCATTCGGTTCATCACATTATTACCAAAGAAATATAAAAAATCAGTGTGATTTATTATTTTAGTGGAGCTACCATTGTTGAACCTGGAATTGTCAATAGACCTTACAGTAATTTTTATTGACGATTTTGGGTTGAAATACTCCTGATAAGTATGTTAGGATATTACCGCCACACAAGACCAGCAGGA
>JBNKDZ010000175.1:0-11053 GCA_050288525.1 Cyclobacteriaceae bacterium | reverse complement strand
TGTTTCTATTGCCCTCTATAAATATGTGACTTCTCCGAAGTCATATGAAACAAATAGAAAATATCGTGTTTTTTTATTAAGGCAATTTATATCCAATATAATGTAAAATCCCGGAGGGATTTCATATTTATAGATACCAGCAAATGTATTTAAAACGACTCCGGATGGGGTCACATATCTTTCGTTGTCTTATGGATCAATCCAGAAATTTAAGCAAATATTCATTCTTATCTGAAAAGCCTATAGGTGGTTCGTTCTCATGTGAGACACGTGTCCGCACCTTGAAAAAGATTTTATCTTCCTGTTTAAAAGTGTTTTATGTTTCTTCTCCTTGTCATTTTTTCCTTAGGTTGACGGCTATGGTGTCCGCACGTGTCCGCACGAAACACCACTTCGCACTACCCAATTGTTCGAAATTGCACAGGCAAAATGCTGTTCTGGTCCCTAACCGAAGGAGATCCCTACGTCATAACCGGCAAATTATTTCCTATCGTCAATAATTACCGGAAATTCCTCTGGATGACGGCTTTTTGTGATTTTTTTCTTTTGTTAATAATAGATACTACCCGAATCATAAATGAATCCAAAATACGGTGTAACAATCTCCAACGATCATCATTCTGTAATTCTATCCTGTAAATTATGCTTCAGACAATGATTGCGGTATCCCGAAAATATGTGATCATTTATTAGCTACATTTCCAATATACGATCTTAACTAAACGGAATTAATTCCCGGATATTCAAGCTTCTCCTGATTGATGAAGGATTTGTTAAACATGTAATTCAGAGTAAGAAGTATTGAATTCTTCTTTTCAAATTGTCAAAATTCTATGCTTTTTTACTCTAATTCATAGAAATTCTGGTTGACCCGTTAAGCCTTAAAAGGTATTCTTCTTTTAATAATAAAATCCTTCCAATTGGCCATTACCAAAATAGGAAGGATTTTTTTGTTTTCTGCACGGGCTCTTATTTACCCAGATATTCCATATTTCTTTTAATAAGCTGCTTTCTTGTCTCAACACTTGTTGCAGACCTCAAACCGTCCTGAGGTGTATTCATTACATAATCGAGCAGCTTGTCGACCGTAGATGTGGCCACATGCATACGGGTATCGCACGAAGCATAGTAGATATACACTTCTTTTTTATCATTACATATCCATCCGTTTGAAAAAAGCACGTTGGATACATCACCGACCCGTTCCTCACCTCTTGGCGCCATAAAGTAGCCTCCGGGTGCATGCGTGATCTTCCAGGGCTCATTCAGGTCTGCCAGAAACATATACAGTACGTACCGGAGACCGGCTGCTGTATTTCGCACGCCATGTGCAAGATGAAGCCATCCTTTTTCTGTTTTTATCGGGGCCGGTCCCAATCCGTTCTTTACCTCCTTAACTGTATGATAAACTCTGTCATCGATGATGATCTCTTCTTTTATCTCAGCATTTTTCATCGAATCAGACAATCCCCAGCCAATTCCACCTCCGGTTCCGACATCGATAAATCCCTGCTGAGGGCGCGTATAAAATGCATATTTCCCGTTGATAAATTCAGGATGAAGGACGACGTTGCGTTGTTGCCCGGTATACGATATCAGGTCAGGAAGCCGTTCCCAGGTGATAAGATCTTTTGTCCGGGCGATACCACATTGCGCAACTGCCGAGGAAGTATCAGATGTCGGAGCATCCGGATCTTTGCGTTCTGTACAAAAAAGTCCGTAAATCCATCCGTCCTCATGCTGCACCATACGCATATCATAAACATTGGTATCGGGGTTCTCTGTTTCAGGCATCGTAACCGGATAGTCCCAAAATTTGAACTGATCAACACCGTTCGGACTCTCGGCAATGGCAAAAAATGATTTTCTGTCGGTACCTTCTGCCCGCAAAGCCAGCACATATTTCCCATTGAACATCATCGCTCCGGCATTGAATACAGCATTCATCTCAAGCCTTTCCATAAGATACGGATTCGTAGCAGGGTTCAGATCGTAAGTCCAGAACAAAGGAGCATGCGCTTCCGTAAGGATTGGGTATTTATACCGGTCATAAATCCCGTTTCCGGGGGTAACGACTTTATTTTTTCGTTTTATTAACGATTCGTGTGCATTGATAAGACCAGCTAAACGTTTTTTAAAAGTTTCGTTATTCATTCTATAGCTTTCAGGTTATAAGTTGGAAATAGATTTTTAATTCATTATTCCTGATGATATTTCTCCAGCCGTTTCAAACAATTCATCAGGGATCTGGAAGTATGATAGTTGCATTTCCAGATCTGTGCCTTTGGTGCAGTTTTATATTCAGGATCAATATCAATAGCACCAGGGTACCATCCTCCATGCTCCTGATCAATAAGGTTCTGTTTTATATAATCCCACATCACCTTGAATTTTTCTTTATATTGAAGCGGGTCATCAGGATATTTATCAGCCATGATCAGCAACGTATTCATGGCTTCAGCTTGTCCCCACCATTGTTTTGACCTGTTAATTATGGTTATGGAATCTGCATCCTTAAAATTGTATCCACCGTCATATACGCCTCCTTTAGGGTCCCATCCGTTCCTAAGCGTGTAATCGGTCATTTTCTTAGCTACGATTTCTGTTGTTGTATCATTTTCCAGACCTAACACTTCAGAAGCTTCCAACAACAGGTATGCAGTCTCGATATCATGTCCAAACGATATATGATCCGCATAGAAACTACCCGGATTATAGTCTTTCACAGACACCGAGTCATAAAGAGAAAATGGTTTCCAGTCTTCAGAAAAATACAACCGTAAACTGCCCCCTTCGGAAACCATGGTGTCACGTATCAGAACAAGCAGTTCCTGCAACCGCTGTCGTAATACTTCATCCTGCCATACCAGATATAATTCCGAAAATGCCTCCAGAAGATGTATCGAACTGTTCTGATCTTTAGGAAACGAATAACGGTTGTTTCCTTCCAGGCGGTCACCATTTTCAGTCATATTTTGATAATATCCGCCATTAATTGAATCATAGCTGTGTTCTTCAAGCCAGTAAAATGCTTCTTTTGCCAGATCCAGTGCCTCCTCATTACCCGACACTTTGTAATATGCCGCCAGTCCGTATATGGCAAAAGCGTTTCCATAAGCCGTTTTTATAATCACCGGGGATCTGAAATCTTTTATCACCTCCCCTTCCCTGGTCAGGAGGTTATGGAATCCTCCGTTTTCCATATCCCACATGCGATCTTTTAAATAATTAAATCCATGTGTGGCATATCCCAGAAACCTGAGGCTGTCTTCAGGGTAAAACGCTGCCATTTTAGAAGTTGTCCATACATGCCGGGCATGGGTAACAATCATTTTGTCATGCGGACCATCAGGTGTCCAGTCATATTTAAAATCACTTAAAAATCCGCCATAAATGGTATCAATTGACATAGGATACCAAATATTGATAAGCTGATCGTTTAAGGACCCCTCCATCTCATGCGCTATGGTGTGCATATCAGAAACAGACTTTCCTTCATCTCCTGAGCAGGAAAAGAGAAAAAACACAGGCAAAACAATGTAATGCAATCTGCGAAAGATTTTGTTCAAGGAATTCATATATATCGTGTAGTTGTTATAATTTTTACGTACATCCGGCAGATTCAGGGTTACAACAGTCCGGTCATTTTTTAAAAAGCCTGAAACTTTGATCCTATTCGGGAATATTGATGATCCCTGTGATCAGATCATAAAAATACAAATTAATACCAATTATCCTTTTTTACCATCAGGAATTCTGCAAAGACCGACATAATCCACCAACATAATTATCAATTAGGTGTTATTATCCATAAATACCGATATGGAAATCAATATTTTCTGGTTCCGGCGGGATTTGCGCTTACATGACAACACAGCATTGTCTCATGCGTTAAAAGACGGATTACCCGTATTGCCGGTCTTTATCTTTGATAAAAATATCCTCAACGGTCTTCCCGGGGATGACCCCAGAGTATTTTTTATTTACACATCCCTGGAATC
The DNA here is from genome assembly GCA_050288525.1 of Cyclobacteriaceae bacterium. Classification (GTDB taxonomy): domain Bacteria; phylum Bacteroidota; class Bacteroidia; order Cytophagales; family Cyclobacteriaceae; genus JBNKDZ01. The sequence continues at coordinate 7,052 of JBNKDZ010000175.1, read as the reverse complement.
CATCCATTCGGAACTTAAAAAACACGGAAAAGGACTGAAGATCTTCCAGGGTGATCCTGTAGAAATATGGAAAGCAATCATTCATTCCTATACCATAAAAAAGGTTTTCTGGAATAAGGATTATGAACCAAATGCCCTGATCAGAGACCGGAAAGTAAAAACCATCCTTGAAAATAAGAACATACAAACACTTACCTACAAGGATCAGGTTATCTTTGAGGAAGGTGATGTAGTAAAACCGGATGGCAGCCCCTACACCGTTTTCACTCCATACAAAAATAAATGGATTGAAAAATTCAGGGCCGAAACAATGCAACCTCCTTCCCCGGTAAACTTCGGGATGTTTCTCCCGGATGAAGCCCCATTCCCTGCCCTTGCCGATCTGGGTTTTGTGCGATCTCCCATACGGGTAAAGGATGTAAACCTATCGGTTTTAAATGATTATCAGATCCTCCGGGATGTTCCGTGGAAAGAGGCCACCTCAGGTCTGGGACCCCATTTACGCTTTGGTACCGTGAGCATCCGTCAGATCATCAGAAAATTAACTGCTGATCACATTTCATTTCTAAACGAACTGATATGGAGAGAATTTTTTATGCAAATCCTGTATCATTTCCCAAAGGTGGTGACCTCCAACTTCCACACAAAATATGATGATGTTCCATGGCGAAATGCTCCGGAAGAATTTGAGCTGTGGTGCCAGGGAAAAACTGGCTATCCCCTGGTTGATGCAGGCATGCGCCAACTTAACGAGACCGGCTACATGCATGGCAGAGCGCGTATGATCGCTGCAGGTTTCCTGTGCAAGCATTTATTGATACACTGGACACATGGTGAAGCCTGGTTTGCAAAAAAGCTGCTCGATTATGAACTGGCCTCCAACAATGGCAACTGGCAGTGGGCTGCCGGCACCGGATGCGATGCGGCACCTTATTTCAGGATCTTTAATCCTGTCACTCAGCAAAAAAAATTTGACAGAAACCTGACATACATCAAACGATGGATCCCGGAATACGGCACTGACAGCTACCCACAACCAATCGTTGGTCATCAGGAAGCACGGGACAGAGCTTTAAAGGCTTTTTCTATTCTCCGTAAAAAATGAAATTTCTTCGCCAGGGATTTTGTGTTTTAAAGAATCCGTTTCATATTGAAAGGTGCTAACCGAAACAAATATGATGATTAAGCGATCACTGATTTTTACCTGTTTTTTAATCCACAGCTACACACTCATGTCTCAGCCGGGATTGATCTGGGAAATAACGCATCCGGATATATCAACGCCTTCCTACCTTATGGGAACAATTCACATGATCCCAAAAGAAGATTTTTATATTCCCGACACCATTAAAAGTCTGTTTTACGGGTGTGATAAGGTTGTATTGGAAATAGACATGGACGATCCGAAACTCCTGCCGGACATGCAACAGGCAATGTTTCTGAAGGACAGCACTACAATTTATGACATTTTGGACGAAAATGATCTTGAGACCTTATCTCAGTTTTTCAGAGATTCATTAAACACCTCTCTGGAGCAGGTCCAAAAGTTTAAACCCTTTTTTCTCAGCCAGTTTATCCTTCCTAAATTAATCGGCAAGCCGACTGCTTCGTATGAAAGTACTCTTTTGTTTATGGCAATAAGCAATAATAAAGAAATACTGGGTCTTGAGACAATAGACGAGATCAACAGTATTATCGATAAGGTCCCTTACGATAAGCAGGCAGAAATGGTGTTGGAAACCATTGAGGAATGGGACGAAAATGTACGGCAGATATATCAGTTGATTGAAGCATATAAAAAGATGGATATCAAAAAAGTATATGAAGAATTGAGTAAAACTTCTAAAGAATATATGGACTTCAATCAGCTATTTTTAGTAGACAGGAACAATATGTGGCTTCCCAGACTCGAAACGTTAATCCAAGAGCAGTCATGCTTTATAGCAGTAGGAGCACTTCACCTGGAAGGAGAAAATGGTTTGGTGAACATGCTGAGTAATAATGGTTATACAATAAGCCCTGTTCCTGTAAAACAGCACGTACGGAACTAATATGTTTGTTAATATGCAGACCCTGTTTTGGTTTTTATCATGCAAGGTTTTTATATTTTTTAATACTATTAACTAAGCAAAACCTGCCATAATCCTCTTTAAAGGTGCATTTTATGATTCGATTCAGCTCATAAACGATGCATTATAATCACACAATATGAATTTGACTCATGATGACATTCTTGTTAATTTTAACGGCCATACTATTTTTTATTTCTGATCTATTAATATCATAAAGTTCTGCTTTATGTATATGATCAGAAATCAAAAAATATCCAGATAGATGGCTGTATATCGACCGGCGCCAAAAACAAAAGATGGGATTATTTTTTTATTATCATAATCTTTTAAATATAACGTTCGTAAATATATATATGAAAATGCCAAAGTATCCATTCATAAAACATCAGTATCGTAAATTATTTACGCATGATGCCATTATTGTTGAGTCTCCTGATGGCAATATTAAATATGACAAAAAAAACATTCTCCGGATCGGATATGAACTGAACCACGATTCGTATCCAGAACGGGAAGGTGTATTATTTTTTGAGGAAAAGAACGGGGCGCGCGTAAACATACTCAAAATAAACCGTGACAATAATTATAGTCTTAAAGAAGAGGTTGATAATCTGAAGAAATTTTTAGAAGGATATCTGGGCATTTAATACTTTTAACCATAAATTTTTATTACTAAAACACTTTTATGTACTTTTTTGATCTTCCTTTTACCGGAAAATATTCCACCCTTTTCACCATATTTATTATCGTACTCTCTCTAAAGTATCTTCATGATCTTAAAGGAAACAGGTCTCTCTCCATTATTGTTATTTGCCTTATGGCGTATCCGGTTGCCATCTTATTCAATCGGATAATGAACGCGAATTTAGGTATAATAGCAATCCCGAATGCCATTTTAATCTCCATCATAATAAGGACATTAGGTGTTTTATTGTTTTTGATATTACTGATAAACCGTATAAAAACAACACATTCCAACATCTATAAAATCATGATCATTCCTGTCTTCACATTGTTTTTAATACAGCTGATAAGAATACTCCATCTACCGGGAGTTGCTATTTACTTCTATTTTATGATTGGCTCTTTGATAGCAGGGTTATTTATTTTATTCAGGAACGATATGCCAGAAGAAAGTCGACCTTTCAACCTTGTAATGGTATATCTGTTTGGCAACACAGCATATTTCCTCCATCATATATATACACTTTATACAATTTAATATTGGCGGAAATCATAAAATAATTATCCGATTATAAATACCTTTGCATCTTCAAAATTAACTGACAAATTATACATGGAAGCAACCTATACAGAGCCGATCGAGGTCTATACCACCAGGCTCGTTAAAAGTGAAGATCTGAATCATCACGGAACCCTTTTTGCCGGCCGTACAGCCGAATGGTTTGTGGAAGCTGGTTTTATTGCTGCAGCCCGACTTGTAGATCCACACGGCGTCGTATGTTTAAAAATACACGGCATGCATTTTACCAAACCTGTTCGTCCCGGACAAATACTCAAGTTTATGTCGAAGGTAGTCCTGACAGGCAAAAGCAGTATGGTATCGTATGTGGAAGTACTGCATGACAAAACAGAAGAGCCCTATGTAAGTGGATTCATCACCTTTATTTACGTTGATGAGAAAACCAAACCAGCAGCGCATAACATTGTTATAACTCCAAAAAGTGAAAAGGATCTTTTCCTGTATGAAAGCGCTAAAAACCTAAAAAAGAATTAAAATCTTTATTGAAATTTCAATTTTCAAAGGATATTCGATGTGAATATCCTTTTTTTTATCATTTTTTTAAAAGCCAATAGCGGTAAAATCGTTTTGAGTTGTCATATACATGTAAGATGATCAGAAGGTCTTATCTGAAGTCCGAAATCTTAAAACGATAAACATGGAAAAATCATTCATCTCCCGACGACACTTTTTTACCAGAATTGCTCCTGCATGTGCAGGGGCCTGCATGCTCAACAGCGCACTTCTTGCCAACACCATGAATACCAAAGACGAACCGGATCATAAGTTCAACAAAAAGATGGATGAGGCAATGACCTATTATGAAGAGATGAAGCTACGCTACCAGAATCTGATCTGGTTTTATAAAGAACTTGAGGGAGAAATGGGGAAAGAAAAGCTTATTGATTTCCTTAAAAAAAACAACCACAAAAACAGCTTTGCAAGAGGGCAGAATGATGCTAAAAAAGATGAGAAGAATGATTTGAAAACATATGTCAGGTTTGTGGATATCCCTTATTTTGAAAACAGGCTCTCATTTACCAAAGTAGAAAATACTGATGTTGCATTTGAAATAAAGGTCACTGAATGCATTTGGGCAAAAATATTCCGTGAAATGGGAGCAGGTGATCTCGGATATGCATCCGTTTGTTATGGCGATTACGGACATGCCGAAGGATATAACAAAGACATTAAGTTAATACGTGATAAAACAATCATGGAGGGACATAACTATTGCAATCATCGATACGTGACCAATTCGTGACTAATTAATTGCACTTACTCTATGTTGTACTTTTTTGAATCAGTGTGGGGAGCGATCCCCATGCTGTTTTTTTTAGTGGAAAGTGGAAAGTGAAAAGTGGAAAAGTTTTCGCATAAATAATCAATGAAGGTCTATTGCTATTTTTCAGATGCATATATTTTTTTTCAAAATTGATAGGTTGAAAATTATATAGCCCTTAATTTACAAAACCGGAACGTATCAGAAATATTGCCAATACTTATATTCATTGCAATAATTAATGACAACCCTTTTTAAAATACTATACAACACCAAAGACACCTTTAACGATCTTGATAACCAGTTTGAAGATCGACTGGGCAGGAATTGTATCTTTATTTTTATGATTGTCGGTGCTATTTCCGGATTTGGATCATTTTATCGGGAATTAGAGAATATCAGGGAGTATATAGAACAAGATGGAATATTTATTCTATGGATTCTATTTGTTGCACTTGTCGCAGTGTTTGGTGTTTTGTTTGGTTATCTGTTCACATTTCTCCTTTACGGGATGAGCAGACTATTTAAAGGCCGGGGTGAATTGATCGATATCAGAGTTGTAGCAGCATATTCCATGGTTCCTATGATTTTGAAACTTCCCGTTGTTTTGTATTTGGGAATGTCAGACAAATTTTCCGGAATAACCGGAATGGAGTACTGGATAATAAATATCTTCTACTTTTTAATATGGATCTGGTCAATGAAGATTTTGGTTCTGGGTTTCATGAGATTTAATAAATTTAGTTTAAAAAAGGCTTTGTTGATACTCATCCCTTTATGGATATTAGGATTGGGAAGTTATTTTATTGTTTGAGCATACTCCCTACTCCTATCTAGTTGCTTTTCAAGGGGTATTTCAAATACAGGAACTAATCCATGACACGTTAATATTTCGAAAACATTATAATTCGTAACATCGGAGTTTGAAAATGATATTAAGGACATTTCATATAATACGTTTATCCTTTCATTACCAACTTAATCGCAAATTTATCAACAAAAGACTAACCAATTTTTTATCAGGCTTTTATGCATGTTTAAGGAAATTAGCTGACACCACATGAATCATCAAAAAATGTATTTTTTACAAGTTTTGATGATTCAATTCATATCCTGAATACAAACAACAATATCTGTTCCCTGCCACTTTTCAAATCACGTATCGCAATCTCCCTTAATTTATGTATATTTGTGCATGTAATCTCTTTATTCTGACTTTTTGTATAAACATCCAAGTCAATTTTAGATTATAGTATTAATAACAAACATAATAATATCCAAAATGAAAAGATTAACCTTTATTTCACTTTTAGTGCTGCTGTCCGGGGTATGGAATTTTGGCCGGAGTCAGGAACTGATACTCAACGAACTTGAGTATTTCGAGACTCAGGGGGTAAATATCCTGCCGTATAGCAACCTCTTTACCGGAGGTTTTAACGATGAGAAAAATGCCGGTATCGAATTGATCCATCATGGCGTCCGAACCTGGCAGGGTGGAGCCATTCGGCTTTCCAACACGCCGGAACAATGGGACCTCGTTCCTGCAATACCCTCCAGAACAGTAGACCGAGCTTCGAATTCTGTTGAGACCAAGCTACGGTATGAAGATTTCGATTTTGATTCACGTATAGTTGTCACAGCAAAAGGCAAGGGTGTTGAGATCGCTGTTTACCTGGATAAACCTGTTCCAAAAGAACTTGAAGGGCGCGCCGGATTCAACCTGGAGTTTCTTCCATCACAGTATTGGAACAAAACCTACCTGATGGACGGACGCATCAACCGTCTTTCCCGATATGTAGCAAGCAATACCACAACAAGGCCCAGCAGCGAGAAACTCAAGCAATTCAAGGGGTACGAAACATATGACGACAGAGGTACCGGACAATACATCGTTCCGCTTCCCATCGATTCGGGTCGTAAAATCATCCTTGCCCCCGAAGATCCCGAACGTATGGTTCAGGTCACCTCGCACGATGCCGACCTTATGCTCTTCGACGGTCGCGTAATGGCACAAAACGGATGGTACGTCCTACGAAGCGTACTTCCGGCAGGAAAAACAGGCAAAGTACTGACCTGGACCTTTGAACCAAATGCTATCGAAGGCTGGATCAGAGAACCCAACATCGGTTTCTCCCAGGTGGGCTACCTTCCATCACAACCAAAAGTAGCCGTCATTGAACTCGATAAAAAAGACAAGATTCAGGAGAAAGCTTCCATTTATAAATTAAATGAAGATGGTCAGGAGACCAGCGTTTTCAGCGGTGATATTGTATCGTGGGGCGACTATTACAAATACCACTATGTAAAATTCGATTTTTCTTCGGTAAAAATAGTTTGAAAGAGTTCAACCATTTCTACCTGAATAGAACTGCCTACCCATTTTTTTATAAAAGAAAAGCTATAGCTACATTTCAGATAAGGAAGTTCTTTCCCGTTTAATGTCCATGCTGACTTA
>JBNKDZ010000174.1:0-6443 GCA_050288525.1 Cyclobacteriaceae bacterium | reverse complement strand
GTTAATTATCATCCTTTAACCAAAAATATCATGAAATTGTTACCTCTCGACCAACTGGGAACACACGAACAACCAAATAATCGTGTCCGCTTTGGCTTTTTATTACCCTGGGTTTCTGCTGCTGACGGGAACAAATTATTCGTCAAAATCATCCATGAGAACGATCAGTTCCTTCAAAAGATCCCTCCACATCGTTTTGAATTGCAGCATTCAATGATGGCCGTCTATGGCGATTACTGGAGCGGGGAGATAAAAATCAAGTCCTCTGAAAAGAAAACACCTAACTCTTCATGGGGCACACAGGGAAGATATGTTTACCGCTATGAGCTTGAAAGCCCGTTGCTGGCAGAACCACTCGACTGGATTGTTGATCCTTATGCCAGAGAATACGGTATCGGCCGCCAATCGGCTTTTACACTCGGCTATACCGACCATCCCTGGGATACCATCGAAAACACCTGGAAAACACCTGCTCTTAACGACCTTGTTGCCTACGAGATCATGCTTAATGAGTTCTCTTTTGACCTTAGATCAGCGATGGAGAAAATCCCCTACCTCCAGGATCTGGGCATTAATTGTCTGGAAATTATGCCTGTCGCTAATATCGAACGATCCATTGACTGGGGATTTGAAACAATCGGTCCTTTCGGTCTGGATGAGCGGTTTGGAAAACGGAAAGATTTCCAGGAATTTGTAGAACTGGCACATAAACATGGAATCGCTGTGATGCTGGATATGCTTTATGGACATGCAGGAGCAAATTTTGCATACGAATATGTCTATAATGCACTTAACTACCTCGAAAATCCTTTTATGGGCCCGTTTGCAAAAGACATGTTCGGCCCCAGCACCGATTATAAACGTGAATTCACCAGAGACTTTTATTTCACGGTAAATCATTACTGGCTGGACAGATATCATGTAGATGGCATCCGCTATGATTGTGTACCCAACTACTGGGACGGATCCACAGGGCTCGGATATGCCAACCTTGTGTACAACACCTTTCAGACTGTTAAAGCAACCAACGGGAACGATCACTGGCAGCGGTTTTTCAACAACAATGAAATAAATCTGATCCAATGTGCCGAACAACTGGAAGGCCCCATTGAGATAGTAGAATCTACATACAGCAACTGCACCTGGCAAAACGAATCCCTGAGCGCCGCCAAATCCGTAGCCTATGGCAATTTTGGCGACTTGTATAAACTCGGCATGCAATTCGGCCTGAACGGATATCCTGAAGTCATCACCCATAACACGGATACCCTTAAAAAAACGGCTCTACAATATCTTGAAAACCACGATCATCCAAGATTTATTTGCCATTTTGGCACCATTTCGTTGTATATGGATGTTTTCAAAGAAGGCAATCGGGACAACTGGTACAGGCTGCAACCCTTTGCGATCGGTCTTATGACTGCCAAAGGGATTCCTATGTTGTGGCAGGGACAGGAAATTGTTGAAAACTATGATGTCCCGGATAGTGGTCCTGCTCGCATCGGAACATTACGTCCGGTACGATGGGAGAAATTCTATACTCCCGAAGGCAAAGCTATGATCTCTTTATACCGTAATCTTATAGCAATACGAAATAGTCATGAAGTATTCCGAAAGGGCGATCATTACTTTTATAACAACTGGAATCAACTGCAATCGAAAGGGATCCTGCTATTTAAACGATCTCTGGGGACAACAACAGTTGTTGTCGCGTTAAACTTCTCCGGTAATAACCATACCATAAACTTCACCTTTGAAAAAGGAGGTAATTATACAGAGTTATTGCATGGATCAGATAACATCAACGGTGTTTCTGACAGTCAGACCCTTCCGGTAAGCATACCGTCACATTATGGCAAGATATGGCTGAAATCATAATAAAAAGACAGTTAATATGCAAAAGTAAATAAGCTTCTTCGTTCAGTCATCCCCTTTCAGGATCGATTTAATCAAACTGACCCGTACTGACTGAACGAAGCGGTTTTCATATTTTCTTTTTCGTATTCACCAAGAACCAATTTCACTATATACAGGAGGTTTTTATCAGAATGCACAACTAATATCTTCTATATCCAAATCAATCATGTCGAAACAAAGCGTCTTTTGTATTGGTTATCAGAGAAAATTCAAAAGTGATAATGAATACCTACATCGCCCTGTTACGCGGGATTAATGTGAGTGGCCAGAAGAAAATCAAAATGTCCGGGCTGGTTACACATATGGAAAACACTGGCTTTAAAAACGTAAGCACGTACATTCAGAGCGGAAATATTACTTTTCAGCATACGAATGAAGATCTGAAATATCTGGAAAGGCTGATTTTTTCTATGATAAAAAAAGAATACGGATTTGAAGTACAAACATGCATCCTTACAGCATCTGTGCTATCGGATATCCTTCAAAAAAATCCATATGCAACAGATTCCGATAAAGTATATTTTACATTTTTATCTGACGAACCTGATATAACGAAACTAAAGGAGATCCCTGCTGATAAATTTCTTCCAGAACAATTTGTTGTATATAAAAAAGTGATTATCTCCTATTTTCCGGACGGATACGGAAGAGCAAAAATGAACAATAATTTTTTCGAGAACAAACTGAAGGTTTCGGCTACCACCAGAAACTTTAAAACAGTTAAAAAATTACTGGAAATGACATCTGACGATTGATAAAGATTTTAATCGGGATAGTCAGGGATTTTTATTTATTTCAAGAAAGTAAAAACATCATTCAGATTGCACCTTCTCCTCAGCTTGTGCCTTGACTTCTATCTGTTCGTGATTCGGACAAGGTTCTTCTTTGATACAGAAGACATCCAAATCCGATTTTTTTCCTTTTAGTTTCACTTTTCCGATCTCATTGATAAAGAATCCATGTCCTTCAGGCAGATTTCGTACGATGTAATCAGAGGCCAGAAAGTCCTCGCCAAATTCATTACATGCACTGCGCAATCTTGAGGCTGTATTTACCACATCTCCATGATAGGCAATTTCTCTTTTCAGGTCTCCGATCTCTGCTACCGTCACAACGCCTGCATTCAATCCCGCTTTAAACTCAGGTATTACACCAAACATTTGCTTGTAGTACCTGGATTTCCCTAACAGTCGTTTCTGAAAATCAAAAAACAATGTCAACGGTTCAAGGTTGTTTTTTCCCCCGCATACCACTTTCCAGGTAAGTACGGCTTCATCACCAACATATTGATAGATCTCACAGTGATATTTTGGGATCAGTTTATTTAATTCCAGAAAACAATCCTGCAACAGCTGACTATAAATGATATGACCAAGCTTTTCTGCGATATAGGTAGATGATTTCAGATCCAGGAACATAAATATCCGGTTCTCCGTCCGTGGTTTGTTATATCTTCCCAGGAAGATTAAAAACATCTGATTTGGACCGAATTTTTTATTCATCAAGGCAATAAAGTTTATCAACAACGTCGACATAATGTAAAAAGAAGCTGTTGAAATGTATAAAACTGTCGGTAAAGGTGACTCATGAATAAATTCTTGGAATTCATTTAGCTTAAAAGGAGAAATTCCAATAGAAGTCAGCAAACCTGCCATCAACGTAAATATGATGAAGACCGATAAAAAATACAATATGGTTTTTATAATGATGGTCTTACCAAAAGAGTATTTATGTATGCTTGTCTTGTCAATAAAAAAATTAATCCCAAAAGTAGCCGTACCAAACAGAAACCCAAATATCAATGATTCAAGGTACTGGTAATTGGAGATCATATACCGGAATACCTCATCATTGGTTATAGCATCTGAGATATTCAGATATTCCAGTAATCCTTTAATTATTGAAAGATAAATAAAGCAATAAAAGACTGTAATTATGATCCACATAACTACATAGAATGACCATTCCTGAAATAATCTTCTCATTAGTATGTATTTAATGAAATGTTGATCCGGATATTCGTATCCTTCATTGATCTATACAAAGATATATGAATTGTTCTATTTATTTATGTCTGATTTCATATTATGTGATAAACACCCACAAAAAGTACATTTTATAATTTGAAGTTAATTTCCGATTTTATTTGTAATCCTCTATATTTCCGGCAAAATTGCGAAACAGGTGAAAGCAAGCGACAGGGAACAATTAGATTTATTATTTGAATCGTGGTCAGGGGAACGGATAGTTCGTTTTGAACCTCTGCCCATGGCTGGGTCTTACAGGGAATACTACCGGCTGGTCGGTAACTCCAGAACAGCCATTGGGGTTTACAATGAGGATATCAAGGAAAACCAAGCCTTTCTTTCTTTTTCCAAACATTTCAGACAAATGGGACTTAATGTGCCCAACATCCTCAAAGAAGATGCGTCAGGAAAAATATACCTCATTTCGGATCTTGGGGATCAGACGCTCTTCCGGTTTCTGGAATATAAACGGGAATCGGCAGGTATTTTCCCGGGATCAGCTATAGCCATGTACAAAAAAGTGTTAACTGATCTTCCGAAATTTCAGATTTCAGCTGCATCCGGCCTGGATTATAGCAAATGCTACCCACGACCTGCATTTGACAAGCAGTCCATGATGTGGGACCTGAATTATTTCAAATACTATTTCCTTAAGCTGGCAAAGATCCCTTTCGATGAGCAACTTCTGGAAAACGACTATCAGACCTTTTCAGATTTTCTGCTCACAGCAGACAGCAACTATTTTCTGTACCGCGACTTCCAGTCCCGAAATATCATGGTCATGGATGATCAACCGTGGTTTATTGATTATCAGGGTGGGCGGAAAGGGGCATTACAGTATGATGTCGCTTCACTGTTGTACGACTCTAAAGCCAATATCCCGGCAGACACAAAAATGGAACTTCTCGATCATTATATCGGGGTATTAAAAGGCTATATCTCTTTTGATACAGACCAGTTCATTCGCTTGTACCGTGGCTTTGTTCTGATACGCCTTATGCAGGCCATGGGAGCCTATGGGTTCAGAGGATTTTATGAACGCAAAACCCAATTCCTTAAAAGCATCCCCTACGCACTGAAACAGCTCAGTTATATCTTTGATCATTATGAGTTTCCAGTTGATACACCACATCTGAAAGAAGTACTGGGAAGACTTATGGATTCTGAAGAACTTAAAAAATTTAATATCGATTTTAATACCGGAGTACCCCTAAATATCGATATATGCAGTTTTTCGTATCGCAAAGGGGTCCCTGAAAATAAATACGGCGATGGCGGCGGGTTTGTATTTGACTGCCGGTGTATCCATAATCCGGGAAGATATGAACGATATGTAGATATGACCGGTAAAGATCCTGATGTACAGGACTTTCTCAGGACCGGAGGAGAAGCAGACGCATTCCTGCACAATATTTACATGGTTGTTGAACAAGCTATCGACAAATACCTGAACCGGGAATTTAAAAATCTACAGATCTCTTTCGGCTGTACAGGAGGACAGCACCGCTCGGTATATTGTGCAGAACAAATGTCCGAGTACCTTGCTGAAAAATATGAACAAAAGATCAGAATACAACTTAATCACAGAGAACAAAAATAACCCTAAATAAAGTGAAAGCAATGATTTTGGCCGCAGGCCTGGGCACCAGACTAAGACCAATTACTGATTTCAAACCAAAGGCATTGGTTGAAGTACAGGGAGTTCCCCTACTTGAGATCGTTATACGAAGACTCATCCGGTATCATTTCAGAGATATTATAGTAAATGTCCACCACCATGCCGATCAGATAATTGACTTCCTGAAGAAAAAAAATAATTTTAACATCAATATTGTTATTTCAGACGAATCACAAGAAATACTTGATACCGGTGGTGGAATTAAGAAAGCACAGGTCTTTTTTGATGATGACAAGCCTTTTCTGGTTCATAACGCTGACGTACTCACCAATCTGGATCTGCGGGAATTATACCATGCTCATTGCATAAATGATGCCCTTGCCACCCTGTTGGTACGTCACCGGGAAGGCTCACGATTTTTCCTGTTTGAAAATAGTGAACGATTATGTGGCTGGGAAAATATTGTTACAGGAGAAAAGAAAATGGCTTACGAGCCGGAAGGCAAAACAGAGCGCCTTGCCTTCTCCTGCATCCATGTTATTGACCCGAAGATTTTTCCCCTCATCACAGAGAGCGGTTGCTTTTCCATTGTTGACACCTACCTTCGACTAGCAGCTGATCATGCAATAGACGCATTTGTAGACGACAAATCTTACTGGCTGGATGTTGGTACACCGGAAAAACTTAAAAAAGGAGAAAAAGAATTTAATGTTAAAAAAGAGATCCGGTAGGATCAGTCAGATGGCAAAGAGCAGAGCGTATTATTTGTAAAAAGGCAGGATATTTAATTTTAGTGATACCAACCTGACAGCGTCCAAAGACCTGTCAGCGTTAATTTAGACGACACTACTCAACATTTCATAGCGCGCTCCAATTTTGTC
>JBNKDZ010000173.1:0-4049 GCA_050288525.1 Cyclobacteriaceae bacterium | reverse complement strand
AAAGTGTTTATAAATCCTGTAATTTTAGAAGAAGCAGGCAAACCATGGGCATTTGAAGAAGGATGCCTGAGTATTCCGGGTGTGCGTGATGATGTATCGAGGAATGAACGTCTCAGGATCCGGTATTTTGATGAAAACTGGGATGAACATACCGATGAATATGACGGTATGAAAGCCAGGATCATTCAACATGAATATGATCATGTCGAAGGGATCCTCTTCACAGATCATCTCAGTGCACTGAAGAAACGACTTTTAAAAAGTAAATTAACAAATATCAGTAAAGGAATCGTTAAGGTTGATTATAAGATGACGTTTCCTTCAAAACGATAACTGTAAATTCCGCCCGTTTGGAAGAGCTAAAGATCACGCTGATACAATCCGATATTTTCTGGGAAGATATTCAGGCGAATCTGTCTGCATTTGAAGAAAAAATATGGCAGATCAGAGAAGCCACCGATGTTATTCTGTTGCCGGAAATGTTCACTACCGGATTTAGTATGAATGCGCCCTTGCTTGCAGAACCGGAAAACTTCAAAACCTTTAAATGGATGCGTCAACAGGCAAGCCAGACCGGTGCCCTGATCATCGGAAGTTACATAATTAAGGAGCAGGGAAAATATTTCAACCGCCTCTTCTGTGTCCCTCCGGAAGGAAATCCCTATATCTACGATAAGCGACATCCTTTCCGGATGAGCAATGAACATCTGACATTTGAAAAAGGAAGCCGGCGATTGATAGTTCCCTGGAAAGGGTGGAACCTGTGCCCGATGATTTGCTATGATCTTCGTTTTCCCGTCTGGTCACGCAATACCTTCAATACCACAACCGGTTCGCTCGATTATGATGTGCTTCTGTTTCTCGGTAACTGGCCCGAATCCAGAATCGATGCGTGGTATACACTTCTGAAAGCCAGAGCTTTGGAAAACCTGTGTTTTTCGGCAGGTATAAATCGTACAGGTACCGGTGGAGATGACACGGTATACAATGGCCACTCGGGGGTCTTTGATTTTAAAGGCAAATCGCTTATGGGTATTTCCGGTGAATCATGTATCCATACAGTCACCCTGAAGAAAAAAGCATTGCAGGAATTCAGGCAGAAGTTCCCCGCTTTTCTGGATAGTGATCCTTTTAACCTGATTTAATTCCGTTTCCTTTCGCTGTATTCTTTTACGAAATCAATGAAATATTTCACTTTTTCCACTTCTATATCGGGATATACCCCATGTCCGAGGTTGGCAATATGCCGGTCGGGGCCAAAAGCATCCAGCATCGTTTTAGTGGCTGATCGGATCTGATCGAATGAGCCATACAGCACGGCCGGATCCAGATTGCCCTGCAAGGTCTTTTCCGTTCCGATGAGTGTCCTTGACTCGGCAATATCCATATTCCAATCCAATCCGACTACCTGGCAAGGTATTTTTCCTATGGCTTTTCTTGAAGCGTAAGCCCCTTTGGCAAAAACGATCACCGGAACTTCGTCGATAGCAGCCGCGATTTCGGATATGTATTTTAAGGAGAATTCTTCATACAAAGGTTGGGGAAGTATCCCTGCCCACGAATCAAAGATTTGTACGATATTTACACCTGCCGCAATCTGGCCTTTTAAATAATGGATGGTACTTTTTGTTATTGCTTTTAGCAGAGAATGGGTCATTTCGGCATCGCAATAGAGCATTTTACGTGCCTTTGAGAATGTTTTACTGCCTTTTCCTTCTGTCATATAACAAAATATTGTCCAGGGAGCGCCGGCAAACCCGATAAGCGGAACCCTGTCATTAAGGTCCCTTTTAGTGACACGAATAGCTTCCAGAACATATCCCAGGCTATCCTCATCTGCAATTTTTAACTTTCCGATATCCTGTTTTTTAGCAATGGTATCCGGGAATACAGGACCTTTTCCTTCTTCCATCAGATACGGAAGACCCATAGCCTCCGGTATGACAAGGATATCGGAAAAAATAATCGCCGCATCAACACCGAGAATATCTACAGGCTGTATCGTAACTTTAGCAGCGAGGTCCGGAGATTTAACCAATTCAATAAATCCGGAGAGTTTTGAACGAACTTCTCTGTATTCTTTCAGGATCCTGCCGGCCTGTCGCATAAGCCATACAGGTGTGCGGTTCGTATGGTCTCCTTTTGCTGCTCTTAGCAACAAATCATTTTTTAATGACATGTAATTATTCTTCTTATTTCGAACAGTATATAACTAATAAATACTATTTCTTTGTATGAATTGTTTATCTTTATTTTTAAAACGAAAATACATATTCCTAATTAATTTTTAAATCAATGGAGAAAACTATTATTTATACTGATAATGCTCCTGAGCCAATCGGACCATATAGTCAGGCAGTATTAGTTGGTGAGACGTTATATGTATCAGGTCAACTTGGTATTGATCCCTCCGATAATATCCTTGCAAATAATATAGCAGGCGAAACCGACCAGGTGATGAAAAATATCTGGGCTATTTTAAATGCTGCGGATATGGATTTCAGCAATATCGTACAATGCTCTATTTTTCTGATGGATATGGACGACTTTGATATTGTTAATGCTACATACAGCAAATATTTCGACAGTGATCCTCCTGCCCGTCAGACGATCGAAGTAGCAAAATTGCCTAAAAAAGCGAATGTGGAAATAAGCTGTATAGCTGTTAAATAATCCGGGTGTTTTTTCCTGAAAAAAAAGAGACGATTCAATTACCTGTCTCCCCGGAAGTGTTTACCGGCATATTTCAGAAACATGTAAAAACATACAATAAGGATAAAACATATATCCGGCAGGATGCCAATGTCTTGTGGGGTGAAATATCCGATTCCGGATTTACGATTTCTTCCCTGCCAAAACAACCAAATGAATATACTCCTGAAATTATCGGTACAATCGAAAAGGCTTCGGGAGGGATGAAGCTTTTTGTCATTTTCAGACTTTCTTCAGCCTCAAAAAAAGGGTTGTCCATTTGGACAGTTTTTACAACAGCCTTTGCAGTATTTTTTATGATCAATGGTCAGGCATATATATATTCGTTAATCAGTTTAGGATTGGGAATAGTAAATTATATCCTCGCTTTGGAAAAATTTAAACTTCAAACTCGCAGGCGCAGCAACTTATTAAAAAAAATATTCTCAGAATAAATTAAATAATCCTGTCAATTGCCCGTTTCCTTTTTTTAAATTTGTGCCGTTTTTCAAAATAAAAAAGTGTCTTATGAACAGAGAGGTCAGAGTCAGATTTGCTCCAAGCCCTACCGGAGCTTTACATATTGGCGGCGTACGTACAGCGTTGTATAACTATCTATTTGCCAAAAAACATAACGGAACCTTTATTCTCCGGATCGAAGATACGGATCAGACACGGTTTGTTCCGGGTGCCGAAGCGTATATCAATGAGGCTTTTAAATGGCTGGGTATCAATCCGGAAGAAGGACCTCTGGCCGGAGGAGCGTACGGTCCTTACAAACAATCTGAACGCAAAGACCTTTACTTCAAATACAGCAAAAAACTTATCGATGAAGGAAACGCCTACTACGCATTTGACACGCCTGAAGACCTGGAAGAGATGCGTAATCGCCTGACAAACACCGAAGGTGCAAACCCGGTGTACGATTGCATGTCGAGAATGTCCATGATAAATGCGCTGACATTATCCCCGGAGGAAGTAGATGCGAGGATCGCAAACGGAGATCCGTATGTAGTACGGCTTAAGGTTCCGGAGGAAGGTCAGGTTATACTAAATGATATGATACGTGGTGAGGTAACGGTTCAAAATGCCCATGTCGATGATAAAATCCTGATAAAATCGGATGGCATGCCTACCTATCACCTGGCAAATGTTGTTGATGACCACCTGATGAAGATATCACATGTAATACGCGGAGAAGAATGGCTGCCCAGTGCCCCTCTGCATGTTTTACTGTACAGATTTCTTGGCTGGGAAGACACGATGCCTCAGTTTGCTCATCTTCCGCTCTTGCTAAAGCCGGATGGGAATGGTAAACTGAACAAACGGGATGCAGACAAGCACGGATACCCGGTATT
>JBNKDZ010000172.1:0-3440 GCA_050288525.1 Cyclobacteriaceae bacterium | reverse complement strand
TGTTATGGCCGGAGATACCGTCAGGCAGGCAATACCTTCTATTCCAGATTGGGCTATTCCTGTTTTAGCAGTATTTGGTTTGATAAATTTAGGTTTAGCTATAGCAGTATGGAATTGGAAAAAGTTTGGGATTTATGGATTCTGGGCATCCGCTATTATCATTTTATTCATTAATTTATCAATAGGAATTTCACCGGTTCAATCCCTTTTTGGTTTGCTGGGGCCAATAATTATAACACTATTAGTACGACCCAAATGGGATGATTTTGAATAAACGGCATTAAATCCGGGTTATCCCAATCACAAGAGTTAGAAAGGATTTGTAAAAGCAACTTAGATCTTCAAATCCTTTTTTCCTTGCACTTTGTTCCTCCAATATTATCCCAGGCAGGATATTTCCATGCACTTTTTTAGTATTGTCTATACTTTTTTTCTATCTTGAGCGTTTAAATTAAGTTAGCTTAGCTTGTTAAGTTTGTGATTTTTAAAACTGTTACAAAAAAGAATGTGTTCAGTCTCGTGAGCAATACCCCTAAACTAAAAGTATTTCAAAATACCTTAACATAGACCTTATTTTTAGCTCACCCGACGCGAAAGGTTAAAATTATTGATTAATTATTCGTTTTATCTATTCATTGGAGGAAAGAAGATGAAAAATCCATTTATATCCATTGCGGTTTTACTTGCCCTTGGTGTGTCTGGTAATCAAGTCTATGCACAGACAATACTGCCTGTTTCTGATATTATCGATTGGAACAATGCCGGAGTACCTGGTGGTATTCCTGAATACCCTGTACAATATGACGTTGTACAGGATTTTGGCGCTGCTCGGGATGGCGTGACGGATAACACTGATATCTTCAGAGAGGCAATTAATGAGACAACCGCCGGGAATGCCCTATATATTCCGGAAGGAACATTTCTCCTGACTGGCCAAATTGATATCGGAAAAGGAATCGTTATCCGGGGAGCAGGCCCTTCAAAAACAGTCATTATCAGCAGGCATGCGAACCATACCTTCCGGTTTTCGGGCAGTGAGCCTGAACCAATGACCACTTTTGATGCACAAGCCATGAAAGGTTCAAACGAATTTCAGGTGGTATCAGCACAGGGGATTTCCGACGGGGACTTCTTATTGTTAATACGGACAGATGGAATACCTCATATGGTGGAGGTTGAGCAGGTCAGCGGGAACCAAATAGTCCTTGTAAACATGTTAGCAAGTGATTTTGCCGTAGGAAGCGATGTGTATCGTTTTCCGGAAGTTGTTGAAGGTGCCGGAGTTGAAGATTTGAAGATCATCATTGATCAGCCGGAATATTTAAACAGGCGTAAAGTATTGATGACAAGGGCTGCCCATTGCTGGGTAAAAAATATCGTAACCGATGGACTGAGCCATGCTGTCGAACTTGATCAATGCTTTCAATGTGAGGTACGGGACAACTTTTTCAACCACTCAGCTGATGAAATCCTCGCACAAACCACATTTGGAGCATATGGTGTGTTGCTATCGAATGGAACAAATATGTCTTTAATTCAAAATAATGTGTTGCATAATTATCGTCATGCCCTGGTGATGAACAGATTATTAGGAGGGAATGTATTCGGATATAACATGTCATCGGCTATGTGGGTACATAATGAACGGAATAGCTCCATTGGTGATATGTGCTTTCACCATAACTTCATTGAAGGAGTCCTGGTTGAAGGCAACAATGTTGAATTAATTCGATTCGACTCCAATCCGGCCGGATCCAAGCTGTTGAATGTAATTCTGCGCAATCGAACTACCCTGAGTGGAATAAATGCCAGTAGCGGTGCCAGTAAAAATTATCTCCTTGGTAATGAGTTGCCCGATAAAAAAATAGATTTAGGCACCAGTATTAATCGTTTAGGAATTCATACAAACACATTCGTCCGCCATGGTAACTATGTAACGTATCAAAATGAAGGCATTACATGGGATCCGTCTATAACCAATCATACGATTCCCGATTCCTATTACCTGACATCAAAGCCGGACTGGTTTGGTGATTTGGTATGGCCCCCTTATGGAGGAGATCTTATGGATGCCGGGAACGGGTACAACCCAAACCGCATTCCTGCCGAGGTACGGTACTGGACCTCCAGGTTCCCGGAAAATGCGCCGACACACCTGACCGTTACGGAAATAAATGAATCAACTGTTGAACTTAACTGGACAAATAATTCCATTACTGGTACAACTCCCCAAGGAACTGTCGACAGTATAGATTTTATCATCGTACGAAGCAGGGATGGAGAGAACTTTGAACGGATTGACGTAACAAAGCAAACGACATATACCGATTCAGGTCTTCTGCCGGGTCAGAAGTATTGGTATTATGTAAAGGCAAGGAACCATGTGACGATAATCGAAGACGGAACAAATCTGTCATGGAGCGGCATGGGCGGCGAGTCTGGTCCTTCAAATATTTTTGCTATAGGGGATGACATATTAGCTTTGGGACAAGATCATCTTTCCAAAAATGCCATAGCTGTTTACCCAAATCCGGCAAAGAATGTTCTGAATTTTAATCTTCCAGATAATCAGGCACAAACAATATCCATTTATTCCAACCTGGGCAAATTGATATCAGAGAAAAAGTATACGGATAATTCAGTAAATATATCCGGATTGGATAAGGGTATGTATTTCCTGGTGATAAAGGGAATGCAAAAAAATTATCATGCAAAATTTATCATTGAATAGATAACAACAGCATAATAACTATAATTATTACAACAAAACATGAAAAAACGTGTGTTCCCGATTTCAGGTCTTATTGTTATTCTGAGTTTGTTTCCTTTTAGTGGGTATTCTCAAGCATCTGCAATAATACCTGTTACCTCTATATCCGATTGGGAAAATGCAGGGGTTCAGGGAGGAATACCTGAATATCCGGCAGGCGAAAATGTGCATGACTACGGAGCTACCGGTGATGGGACTACCAATGACACAAAGGCTGTTTTAGATGCCATCGCTGCATGTTCAGAAGGTAATGCCGTGTATTTCCCTCCCGGCACCTATATTGTAACAGAATCACTTGTACTTAATAAATCTATTGTCCTTCGGGGTGCAGGACCTGATAAGACAAAGATCATCAGCAATCACGGTAATTCGATCTATTTGGTAAATGGAGTGAAACGGGCCGGGGTTGAAGATCTGCACATCCATAATATTGCATCCTTCACTGGTTTCTCAGGGATCATAATTGAGGTACTGGGTGCAGAAAATTCCTGGGTCATAAATACAGAAACCAGTGGTTACGCAGGAAAACATATCAGCCTCCATTCATCAAGCCATTGCGAAGTTAGAGATAACTATTTTCATATTAGCAGAGAGGGAACTGAAACGGTAAATCCTTACTATCCCTACGGCATCAGTATCTATCATACAGGATCTGATTATAACCTTATAC
>JBNKDZ010000171.1:0-4621 GCA_050288525.1 Cyclobacteriaceae bacterium | reverse complement strand
AAAGATCTCTATTAACCAACCCGAAGTATACAGGACATTCAATGACAGGCCTGTAATGGAATAGATCAGCGGAATGCTTATACTGGCAATTTTAAAACTAACAAATCCGGCAACAATCATAATCAGATTGTATAAAATCCTTCGCAGTTCCCACCAGATAAGTATTTCTTTCCGGGATCGGTTTTTGTTTTCTATGGTTATCATGCACTATTTCCTCTTGCTAAATACTCAAACTCCTAACTGTTTTGATCCAGGTCATCCTGTTAAAACTAAATGCATCACCGCCAAATGTCTGATTTTTAAGCGCATAATCGGCGATTTTCGGATTAAATGCCTGATAAACGATAATGGAATCCTGATCATATTGTCCGATTATATGTTTGCCTGTTGTGGGCAATAGTTTTTCCTGTTCGGTATATTTTTCGAAATTGATTTTCATTGGAAATGTGGTTGTTCTTTATTCTAATATCGATTTAAAAAATCTTTTAACGCCTCCCAATACGATTCATTTCCATTATTTTCTTCCCATAATGCCTTTGCTCCATGGTATCCTTTAAAATCCGGCAAATAAAATGTCTTTTCAGATTTTATTTGCCGGTATATTTCTTCCCATTCGTCTTTCTCTGTCTGCGATGAAGTTATAAATACCGGGCACGACACGTCGCCGGCAAATTCTGATATAGATTTACCGTCGAAGGTGAAATATTCGCCCGGAGAAAATGCCACCAATCCTTTAACCTGTTCTTTATACTTTGAACCTGAAATAAATATCAGTGAGGCTGAATAGGAACTTCCAAGCAGGATGACCCCGTTTGAGGCATAGTTTTTTTCTAAAACATAATCAATCGTAGCACATAAATCAGGCAACGCATCGATATATTCTGTATTTAAACCTTTTTTCTTTGCCTGCCCCGCAGTCTCGTTTATAACATCCTTAACAATTGACCCGGATCGTTGGTCAATTGCCAGACAACAAAATCCTAATGCATTCAGTTTCGGCCCGATTTCACGATACTCCCCTCTGCTATAACCTGCCTGATGAAACAAAAGTATCAAGGGTTTATTCAGGCATTCTGTCCGGTAAAAATCTGCCCTGATCCGGATCCCGTCTTTGCCGGGTATCGAAAGCGTTTCTCCTGTGAATTTGTTCTTCTCACTATCACATCCCATGATCATCACTAAGAAAAATAAAAATGTCATTTGAATGGGTTTCATGTCAATCTGGTTTTTAAAAAATGATTGTTAATCCAAATATATCAATATCTGTTAATTCCAAAACTATTTTTTAAATATTCCCTAAAAAAAGAAACCCTGATCCATACAGATCAGGGCTCTTTTAGATATACAACAAAACATAAACAAATTAGTATTTAACCAATTTTTTCGTTATGCATTTTTCACCTAATTTTATTTTTACCATATAGATACCCTCGGTGAGTTCCGATATATCTATATCTGAGATCTTTACGTTTCTTTTTTTGATGAATGTTTGTCCGCTCAGGTTTACTATTTCGATGTCTGCCGGCTCCAGTACTTCAATATGCATGGTTGATTTTGCCGGGTTTGGATACATGGTCACCTGCATATCATCTGACAGATCCATATCTGAAAGATCTTCCAATGCGATATCCGAACTCAAATCTCCTTCTTTGACATCCATGGCAAACCTGGATGCATTTGCAGAAGACGTTGTGAGCTTTATGTCGTCAACGTTAAATACGCCGGATGTGTAGCGCGTTCCACCTGCGTCAAATTGTATCATTTCAACAGACGTCAGGTCAATTCCTGTTGCTAAACTCAGTGGGATGTGCACATATTTGTAGTCACTATTAAGCCCTTTTAATGCCAGATAACCTGTATACCGGCCATTTGAATCTTTTAATCTTATGGATATATTCGCGATCCCGGTTTTTCTACAGGCAAGCGTCAGATATTCATATCCTGAGAAGTCTGTTCTTTGAATATTCAGTCCGCAATTTGCCCACCAATCAAAAACAGTAAAATTCCATTGATAATGTTTCGATCCTTCGAATGCGTTTCTTGTTGATTCAAACAGATATCCTTTTCGGTAGGAAACCCATTTTCCGGTAATGCGTGTTATGTTGTCTTTGTAAATCGCACCCGGTTCTTTCAATGATCGCAGATGATCTCTGACTACCCTTCCCCATTCATTAGGTTTAAGGTCCATTCCTTCACCCATTGAGCCATTTGAATTATCCACCAACATAGATGGGTTGCTATTATGATGAAATGACCATCCTGCATATGGAATTTGTCGATCATCAGCCAGATCCATCAATTGTATACAATCATCCATTGTCATGTAATTTGAAACTGGCCCAAACTCGCCAATGATTACCGGTATTGTTTGTGAAGCATCCAGCCAATTTTCATTCCATCGGGATTCAGGATCGTATACATGTGTTTCATAAGCGATGTTTGTTCCTCCGTAAGCTGTAACAGGATTATTTACATAATAAGACAAATACCTGCCATACGCGCCTGTTCCGGAAGCTGTAATGATATGTTGATATGAAACTCCAGCATGGCTTTCCGCTAATCTGATGGTGTTGATACAGCTATCCAATCGGTTCAATAATTTTGCATTGATCGCAGGATCGTTATTAAAATTATACTTAGGCTCATTTATCATACCAAACATAGCCTGGGGGTAATTCGCAAGCGCTTTAGCCAGAGAATACCATTCTTCATATGTTTTAGATGATGGCCAGCCCAACTCATCTGTGTTTTTGCTCCACCAATTACTAACCAAGACATAAACACCCGGTTTTGTGCCTACATATTCAACAATCTCGACTATTTTATCAAGATAAGCAGGATCTTCAACTACTGTAGTATAATTGCCACTTTGAAGACAAAGTCTCAGGAAATTTGCTCCCCAGTCATCAACAAGCATGTCTATCCGGCGTTTTATTTCACCTGTGCTCAACTCTCCAAACCCACCTCCGAATGACCGTGAATCAAAAATATTTACTCCACGGCCCGCAAAGACTTTGTCGTTACCAAAATTCTGGTCACCGTTTGAAATATAAATCTTATTTCCCTGAGCATACAGCCAGCCGGATGGTGGCAGTTTTTGTGCAAAGGTATAATCTGTATTCAAAAAAAGAACACAAATCAATACAGCACAATACCTGATTGTAGCAGATAATGAAATCATTATAGTTATTAGTTTAAATAATTTACAAGTTATTTTACAGCAGCAAATGTATTAATATTGACCTGAATATCACAAGCGTATTTGTCTTTTTTTAATATTTGTACAATCAAATATAACTTTTATGGTATTGCTTTTCATTATTTAATGCATAAATTTTTTTGTTTATTTAACAACATATTCATGTCACCACAATATCCATCAACCCAAATCATTATTTGCATTATTTTAATAAAATATTTTCAGATTTGCGCATTAATTAAATGTTATAATATAACATTCAAAACAAAACATTATCGGGATAACATTTCAACGGACAGCTATCTCCAACTTATTGTTTTCGTCAGAAGAACTATTCGGGACTTTATCCATTTGTCGTACAACATAACCCTGGTAAATAACACCATTTCAATAAAAAACCTACTGAATTTTCAGTTCAGCAGATTTTTTTGCGTCTTTAATATTATAACTGAAAATTAATATTTCACCAACCTTCTCACCGACACCTTATCTCCTATCTCTACCTTAACAAGGTAAATACCTTTAGAGAGACCTGAGATATCAATATCTGAGCTCAATATATTTTGTTTTGTTATCAGTGATGCCCCTTGCATATTCATGATCCTGACGTTTGCCATTTCCGGTACTTCTATACGCATTTTATCTCCCGCAGGATTTGGATACATATGTACCAGCTTTTCTGAAGCAGGATCCGCAGCAAGGGGATTTTCCCATTTTTGAGTAACAACAACGATCTTACTTGATCCTCCTGAAGAAATGGTGACAGATCCGGTACGATTTGAAGTTGAAGCATTTACTGAATTGGTGGTAACTGTAATTGAACCGTCACCAGCCCCGCTTGCAGCACTTAAGCTAAGCCAGCCTGCAGTAGTTGAAGCGGTCCAATCCTTACTCGTGGTAATGCTGACATTTCCCTGACTTCCCTGAGTGGGTTCAAGCGTAAGATTTGAGGGAGAAACTGATAAATCACCAACGTTTGGCGGGATAAGGGTTATATCATCCAAATATAATTCTCCAGTATATTCCTTATTATTGAATGGATTCCCATCAAAAATAAGTTTCTCAATACTAGTCAAATCCACATTTTTCATATCACTCAAAGGAATAGTATAATATTCGAGATCCTCCATGACTTTCAGTTTAAGTATTTCTGTTTCATGTCCTTCCGTATCCCCTAACTTAAATATCATATCTAATTCATCAGGATTGCCGGTTTTAATATCTTTTCTACAAGCAAATCTAATGGCTTTATACCCTAAAAAATCAACACCTTGTCTATTGTTTAAAAAAAGTTGGAAACCTCCTGCAAATCAAACAATTTATTTCGTAAAAATTCAATTAAATTGTTAATTTCAATACTACAAACAAACAATTCCTCTTAAAATGAAATATCGATTTTTAATTTATTATGTGATATTTTTA
>JBNKDZ010000170.1:0-10036 GCA_050288525.1 Cyclobacteriaceae bacterium | reverse complement strand
CTGTGGCAGAATTCACTTCCCTGAATAAAAAATCCTTTGAAGAAAAATGTAAGGGAATAAATGTCTCAAGTCCGCTAGAGCAAAATATTTATATGAAAATACGGGATATGCTGTCAGATCCTGAAGCGCAGGATAATATCGAAGAGCACTTTCCCAAAAAAAATATCCCCAGAAGAAACACAGGCTATGCCCTGGATCTGCTTATGGACGCGGATACCTTTGACAGATCATCCCTGCCTTTCAACTTCTGTAAGCTGCTTGCAGGATCCGAAGGTACCCTGGCGTTGATCACCGACATTACCCTGAACCTGGAACCATTACCACCTGCCGAAAATGTGCTGGTATGTATCCACTTTGAAAACATATACCAGGCGCTGGAAGCCAATCTCATTGCCATAAAATACAAACCTCAGGCCAGTGAGCTTATTGACCATTACATCCTTGAATGCACAAAAAATAATATAGAACAGCGTAAAAACCGCTTTTTTATTGAGGGAGATCCCGGCGCAGTGCTGGTTGTTGACCTGTCAAATGATTCCAGGGAAGAAGCTTTCAGAATAGCAGATGCCATGATTGAGGAAATGAAAGAAGCAGGTCTTGGTTATCATTTCCCGATACTTACAGGTCAAGACACCAAAAAGATCTGGCAGTTGCGAAAAGCCGGTCTTGGACTGCTTTCCAACATGCCGGGAGATCCGAAACCGGTACCTGTAATAGAGGATACAGCTGTTGATGTACAGGAATTGCCCGCATATATCCGCGATTTTAACAAGATCCTGAAAAAACACAACCTGTACAGCGTCCATTATGCACATGCCGGAAGCGGAGAACTCCACCTACGTCCGATTCTTAACCTGAAGAATGAACTCGATACACATTTGTTCCGGACCATAGCCGAAGAAATAGCTGTTTTGGTAAAGAAATACAAAGGTTCACTAAGTGGTGAACACGGAGACGGGAGGTTACGAGGTGAATTTATCCGGTACATGGTCGGAGAAAAAAATTATACTCTGTTCGAACAAATAAAGAAGACCTGGGATCCGGATAACATCTTTAATCCGGGTAAAATCGTTGATACACCTCCGATGGACACCTCCCTGAGGTATGCACCCGACCAGGAAACACCTCAATTCAACACCACCTATAGTTTCGACGAGTTTAAAGGATATCTGAGAGCCGCCGAGCTATGCAACGGATCTGGTGACTGCCGGAAATCGCATTTGTCAGGAGGCACCATGTGTCCGAGCTACATGGCCACCAGAAATGAAAAAGATACGACCAGAGCACGTGCAAATATTTTACGTGAACTGCTGTCACACCCTGAGAAAAAAAACCCGTTCGATTCAGAGGAGATCCTGGATGTGCTCGATCTGTGCCTGATGTGTAAAGGGTGTAAATCCGAATGTCCTTCCAATGTGGACATGGCCAGGTTAAAAGGAGAGTTTTTGCAACAGTACTACGACATTCATGGCGTTTCTCTGCGATCTTTTATGATCGGACACTATTCCGGGATCAATGCCATTACTTCAGGATTTCCTGCGATTTATAATTTTATGATCAAAAACCGGGTGCTATCAGGTATCATAAAACAGATCAATGGTTTTGCACAGGCCAGGTCCCTTCCTGCCCTGCATCCGTTTACCTTAAAAAGCTGGTACAAGAAAAACAAAGCTTCCAATTTCGGATTTCACCAGACCGAAGTTTCTCAGGGAAAAGTCTATCTTTTTTGTGATGAGTTTACCAATTATAACGATGTGCCAGTAGGTATTGCCAGCATCCGGTTGCTTACCTCCTTTGGTTTTGAAGTTGAGATTCCGGATCACCTTGAAAGCGGAAGAGCCTTGTTATCCAAGGGCATGCTTAAAAAAGCCAGGAAGATTGCATTGAAAAACATAGAAATGCTTGCCCCAATCGTATCTGAAGACGCCCCCCTGATAGGTATCGAGCCCTCTGCCATTCTTTCCTTCAAAGATGAATACCCCAATCTGGCCGGAAAAGACCTTGAAGAGAAAGCACAACAACTGGCATCCAATACCTACCTGATCGATGAATTTATAGACCTTCAACTGAAAAAAGGAATTGTCCGGAAAGAGATATTCGGCACCGAAAAAAAACGGATCAAGCTCCATGGTCATTGCCATCAGAAAGCCCTGGCATCGGTAGAGCCGAGCAGGAACATGTTGTCATATCCCGAAAACTATACGGTAGAAGTGATCCCCACCGGATGTTGTGGTATGGCGGGATCGTTTGGCTATGAAAAAGAACATTACAAAGTGTCGATGCAGATCGGTGAGTTGGTATTATTTCCGGAAGTCCGAAAACTACCTGAAGAAGTGATCATCGCAGCCCCGGGCACCAGTTGCAGACATCAGATTAAAGACGGCACCGGCAGAGAAGCCAAACATCCCATAGAGATCTTGTGGGAAGCGATGATATCGACTGCTTTTGAGGAGGTGAAAAAGATTTAATAGTTTTATTGTGTTGTTATAATAATCATTCAATCGAATTAACAAATCAACAACTTGTCACCAGATGTTGGCTAACCTATAGTTACAAAAAAAATATTCCTGTTTGTATTAATTTCTTTTTCATACTTTTATATGTTTTGTATTAATTTCAGGAAATAGCCTGATATTCAATTCCAAAAATTATAGGAACAAATACATCATAATTTATGAAAACATTTTTCTTTTTCTCCTGGTTTTTTTCGGTTGCCGTAGTCAAAATTATTCTCTGGAATCCCGGTTTTTTGATTGTATTGTAAGTGTTTTTGCAGATCATGCGGTGGATGTTAATTATGAGATGGCAGAGTTTGAAAAAGCGTTGATCGATCAGGGAGTAATAGCTGATAACAGTGGAGAAAGCTATTATCAGAATAAAACAAGCATAAAAACGTTATTGAAAATAAATTGATCAACAATCATGAAGCCGGATAAAACCGGTGACATTGACCTCAAAACCTGATGCACCTGGATTTAAGAAATATAAACATCTTCCATAAAATTGAGTTAAAAGGATATTATTTTATTCCCTTTTTTACCTTTCAATTCGTATATTATTTGTTAAATAGAAATAATCTGGATGTAGATGTAGTTATAAAAAAGGATTATTCATTATATTTCAAGGTTTATTCTCCAAAGAGAAAATATGCAATTTAAAAAAGCTGGATATCTGGTATTATCATTTTTTTTGCTGGCTTCAACCATAGCTACAGCACAGGAAGCACTTGAAAAATTCGGAAAAAACAGAGTTCAATACAAAAATTTCAAATGGCGTTATTACAGCACCGACAATTTTAACGTTTATTTTTACGATGGAGGCAACCAGCTGGCCAAGATAGCTATTGACTATCTTGAAAAGGAATACGACAAAATTACGGATCTGCTAGGAACTGTTTCGTATACCAAAACCGAAATATTTCTTTATAACTCCAATCTGGATCTTTTACAAAGCAACATTGGGGTGAATGACAATAGTTTTGATGTCGCCGGACAGACGGCTTTTGTCAAATCTCTTGTTGAAATAGCATATCCGGGCAATGCAGAAGCGTTTAAAAAGGAATTATCGTATAAAGTTTCCCAGCTTCTTCTTAATGACATGATGTTTGGAGGAAGTTTGACAGACATGTTCCAAAGCACCTATTTATTGTCCTTACCTGACTGGTTTATTGATGGCGCTGCACGTTATGTGGCTTATGGGTGGGATGCCAAAATGGATGATTATGTTCATGACATGATCCGGAATAACGACACAAAAAATCTTTCTAAGTATTCCGGTGATCAGGCAGCGCTTGTCGGACATTCGATATGGAACTTTATTGCAGAACGTTACGGGAAAAACTATATTTCCAATATCCTGAACCTGACACGAATAATCAGAAACGAAGAAAGGAGTATTTCCGGTACCATTGGTGTGCCGTTTAAAAAGTTCATTACCGAATGGAACAACTTCTATCTGGAACAAACTTCCTTTATTGACCAGCACTATGTTCCGGTTGAAAAAGATGTTGTTGTAAATAACAATAAAAAGAAAGCCTACATCAACCAGGTCAGGATCAGCCCTGAAGGCAGTAAAATAGCCTACACCACAAATTACCGTGGCCGCTATAAGGTTTACCTGATACGGAATGACAAAAAGAAAAAAAAGGTCGTCCTGAAAGGCGGATATAAGGTTATTGACCAGGAAGTAAACGATAATATTCCGTTGTTAAGCTGGAGAGACGAAAACACCCTTGGTATTGTTGGCACAAAAAACGGTAAAAATCATATCTGGGTATACAGCATGAATGGCAAAAAAGTCCGTACAGAATTGAGCCGCATCAACCAGATCACTGATTTCGATATTTCAAAAAACGGAAATCTGGCTGTCCTCAGTGCAGATCATGACGGAAATAACGACCTGTACCTGATAAGCCTCAAACGAAACTCCATCAAACGAATAACAAAGGATTTTTATGATGATATCAATCCCCGGTTTGTTAACGAAACAAGTTCCATTATCTTCAGCTCCAACCGTACTACAGACTCCATTAATGTAAAAGGACAGGAGATTGAAAAAATAAAGGATAACTACAACATATTTATTTATAACATCGACACCACAAGGAATACGGTTTACAGACTCACAAATACCCTGAATAAAAATATTAAACCAATGGCTGTGAGCCCAAGTGTGTTTTATTTTATCAGCGACCAGCAAGGTATTTTTAACCTTTTCAAATACGACCTGAACAAAAAAATATTCCACCAGGTATCAAACTTTAATACCAGTATCACAGATTACGATATTGACTATGCCAATAAGAGCATTGTCTTTAATGTGATGGAAGATCAACGCTATCAGACCTTTTTGAAAAAGGATTTTGACTTCGACAGGAATATTTTTACTCAACAGACAAAAAGAAGGCAGTTAATGACCGCCAAATATGTTGCGGAAAGGGTTAAAAAGAACAGGATCATTCTTGAACAAAAAGATAGTGTTGCTGCTGTGTCAGAATCAAAAACACCTTCAATGCTGGATCAATACAAGGATCAGGAAGTCGATTCTACTTTAATAGATACCCGAAACTACCAGTTTACCTATGATGTTTCTGACACAACACAAAACGAAGAAGCTGAAGAAGAAATACTGGATACCGAAAAGTATGTATTTGATACAGATGTAGTTAAAAGCCCTGCAGGAAGTACCGGATCATTTCTCAGCCAGTTCAGAAAATTGAAAAGTGATACGGACATACAAGGGCCATTTCCCTATAAAACACGATTCAGTGCAGACAATATCGTCACTTCCTTTGTAATTGACCCGATGCTTGGCTTTGGGATGAAACTCGAATCGCAAATGAACGACATTCTCGAAAATCACAAGTTTTACGGAGGATTAATGGCTTCCACGGATCTGAAAAGTGGTAATATTTATGGAGAATACAGATATCTAAAAAATACGGTCGACTTTCACTTACGCTATGACCGGAAAACCATCCATCATTCGGAATCTTCTGAAGATCCTCCCGGGAAGAAATACGTTCTGAATTCGTGGGAAGCAGGAGCATCATTACCATTTAATATCTCAAGCAGATTGTCCGTCGTTCCTTTTGTCGTTTCCACCAACTATTATGATCTGTCGTACAACAATATTATGTTCCCTCCGAATGGTCCGACAACCATAAACAGGATATACGGAGGTATGAAAGTGGAATTTATCTTTGACAACTCAACCGTCGGAGGATTAAATCTGATACAGGGAACACGCGGAAAAATCGGATTTAAGTATTATGAACATTTTGATGACAAATCAATGTCATTCTCCAATTTTTACATTGATTTTCGAAATTATCAGAAAATCCACAGAGAACTTGTGTTTGCCACCCGATTGTTTTATGGACGGTTCCTGGGAAATAATAAACCCAGATACATGCTGGGAGGAGTTGACAACTGGCTGTTTAACAAAACAAATGACACCGGTGAAGGTGATCCGCTGGAGTATCTTCCTAATGAAGAAAACACCAATATTTTGTTTACAGAATATGTAACAAGTCTTAGAGGTTTTGATTATAATACATTCAATGGAACAAATACCCTGCTGTTTAACGCCGAACTGCGATTGCCCCTGATAAAATATTTCTACCGCGGACCTATTTCTTCCAATTTCTTCCGAAACCTTCAGATTGTCGGATTTTATGATATTGGTTCAGCCTGGACAGGTTCATCGCCTTTTGCCACAGAAAATAGTGTAAACACGCAGGTTATTGCCCCAAGCGGTTCTCCTTTCAAAGCTATAATTCAAAATTTTAAAAATCCCTGGCTTTCAAGTTACGGATTTGGCGCACGGACAGTTTTGCTTGGATATTATGTAAAACTGGATGTCGCTTATCCGATTGAAGAATTTAAGAAAAACCGTGCACGATATATCCTTACTTTGGGATATGATTTCTAATTGCCCGAAGGTTTTATTATTTTTGACCCCATGAGCATCAATCTGAACTTCAAAACCCTCGGTCAGGGCACTTATGTATGCATACTCCACGGACTTTTTGGCTCATCTGATAACTGGATGCGCATTGCCAAAAACCTGGAAGACGCATACCAACTGATAATTCCCGATCTTCGTAATCATGGCCAGTCTGCCCATAGCAATAGATGGAACTACGATGTTATGGCAGAAGATGTGCTGCAGCTACTTGATCAAGAACAAATGGACAAGGTTCATATCATTGGTCACTCGCTGGGTGGAAAACTGGCAATGAAATTTGCAACCCTGTATCCGGACAGGCTAAGCAGGCTGATTGTTGTTGATATAGCTCCCAGATACTATAAAGTACACCATCGGACTATTATTGACGGAATGAAAAGTATTGACATCGAACATTTAAAAAGCCGGAAAGAAGCAGAAGATCAATTGAGTGCATACATTCCAAACCTTCAAATACGTCAGTTTCTGTTAAAAAATCTTGAACGGACACCGGAGGGATTTCGGTGGAAACTGAATCTGCCGGTGATCGATCAGTTAATAGAGCATGTGGGAGAAGCTATCATTCCGGAAAATATCATTTACCATCCTACCCTGTTTATCAAGGGTGAAAATTCAGACTATATCACTGAAAAAGATGTTGAAGATATTAAAACGTATTTTGAAAAAGCAGAAATAAAAACCATTTCCGGAGCAGGTCACTGGGTTCATGCCGAACAGCCTGAAACATTTGTTCAGACGGTTAAAGAATTTTTAGGATAGGCCCGGAATAAAAGGATACTTATCTGAATTTGTTTATAAGATAAATGAGTAACGTAAGTATTATGCTGATGATTATTGAACTGGTCAGCGGAAAGTAAAATGAGAAATTTTCTTTTTTTATATGTATATCACCGGGTAATTTTCCCAAAAACGGAATACTTTTGAAATAGTGAATAAAGATTCCGGATATAATAAGCACGATGCCTGTTATGATCAAAATCAGTCCCATATTATTTTTTATCTGATACATCTGTTATGAATGTACAAAAAAAAGGAACACTCTATTTAATTCCTACACCGTTATCGGATGATAAGGGCAAATCCATATCTCCCGAAGTGATCGAAGTAATAACCCGTCTTGATAATTTTTTGGTAGAAAATGTACGTACTGCCCGAAGGTTTATCAGTTCGCTCACCACCGGAAAAGTGATAGAAAATATTTCGTTTAGTCTGCTGGATAAAAACACCCCTCCTGACACCATTCAAGCCCTTATGAAACCGGTATTGAGTGGAACGGATATCGGTGTTATGTCGGAAGCCGGTTGTCCGGGAATAGCTGATCCGGGAAATCTGGCAGTGCAATTTGCACATCAGCAAGACATCAGAGTCGTTCCACTAACAGGTCCCTCTTCCATTTTCATGTCGCTCATGGCTTCGGGATTTAACGGTCAATCTTTTGTATTTCACGGATACCTTCCGATCAATAAAAACGAAAGAGTTCTATCGATAAAAAAAATTGAAAAAAGCGCCCTTCAATTACGCCAGACGCAAATATTCATGGAAACACCCTATCGGAATAATCAGTTGGTTGCTGACCTGATCAAGACATGTGCTCCGTCCACAAAATTGTGTATCGCAAAAGATATCACCGGTGGTGAGGAGATGATCCGTACAAAAAGTATTCGTGAATGGAAAAAAAATATCCCTGACCTGCATAAAATTCCTGTGGTATTCCTGATATATGGTGATTAGTCTTCCATCCTTAATTGCTTAGGGTATTCTACAAGTTTAAATCTTCTCTTGCTAAATGAACTTTTCTCTAAGTTTCCAATGCAGGCCCACTCCCCGGCCGTGGGGGCCGCGTTTTTAATTTATCGAAATAGCAAGTGTCATTTCAAGCAACGAAAAATCATGATTGGTCGACGAATTAGCGCAGGGAGGAAAGAAAAGCGGGGAGCGGGTAGGGCTTGCGGGCAGAAGCTTTTTTCTTTCTAGACTTTTTTGTTACTTTTTGTGGCAATGACAAAAAGTAAGGGCATTCAAACCGGATGTTTTGTAGATGAAAAAAGTAATTGCAGTGGTTTTTCTGAATAGGTACTGAATTTTGAAGAGCAGTTTAAATCTTCTCTTGCTGAATGAACTTTTCTCTAAGTTTCCAATGCAGGCCCACTCCCCGGTCGTGGGGGCCGCGTTTTTGAAAAAGGATGAGTCACTAAAAGCAACGAAAAATCATGATTGGTCGACGAATTAGCGCAGGGAGGAAAGAAAAGCGGGGAGCGGGTAGGGCTTGCGGGTTGAAGCTTTTTTCTTTCTAGACTTTTTTGTTACTTTTTGTGGCAATGACAAAAAGTAAGTGCATTTGAACAAGATATTATGGAAATAAACTTTTTGCAGGCATAAGCATATCAGCCTGGGTGCTGGATCATGACTAGAAGAATAATTCTACAAGTTCAAATCTTCTCTTGCTAACTACTCAAACTCCAAACTGTTAAGGCCTATTTATTCTTGCCGGATCTTCTGGCTCTGGCCGCACTGGCAATTATGGCAAAGGGCATCCATAATGGAGTTGTAAGTACAGCCCATTTGATAAAAAAGAATACCAGGTATATGACGATAGGTATAATGGTAAATATCACCCATGGCTTACTCATTACATGTAAATCATACTGAAAATATTCCATCAGGGTCTCGAGGTATTTCTGAAATATGGGATGCATAATCTTGGTTTTTAAGTCATACAATTCTCATTTAAATTAGCCATTTTTCAGGATGATGCCAAATCTATCTAAGATCCTTATTTTGTTTTGATCTCTAATTCCATATTATTCAACCATTTTTTTCCCAACTCCCTGTTTCCGGTGATTTTGGTCAAATAATATGCATAACTCCTAAATGCTTGTGATGAACAGGCATTTTCAGCATTAACGAATCCGTCGATATAGTTGGAATGGATAAATACCTTTTGGCCGTTCCGTATAAGCAGATATCCTACATGATTTTCCAGCCCAACCATATATAATCCATCATTCAGACTTTGAAGGATTTTTAAATGATCCTCATCTGATTGTAAAAAGGTTGTCATTACATTCTCAGGATATATGGCCAGTGAACCTGTCTCATCCTCAGGATCCTGCTGAGCAAACTTGTAACGATTTAGTTTTAGCCCCATATCCCTGAGTGTGGTGGAAATAAAATATCCGCATGCAATCGCCCCTGAACCAGGTGTTGAAGTATGCCCTTCGAATTCCCATTCTGTTCCATACCAGTACGGGATGATTGAATCCAGCAGACAATTTGAAAATACATTCATTGCAGAATCCAAAAAAACGGATCGATGTACAGAATCAGGTATTGATGCATAGTCTAACTTTAACCCTTCACAAATCCTGTTTATGTTTGATCGGGTTTTTGTATAATCCGGTCCGGAAATGAAATTTATACCGGTTGCGGAAGAATCGAGTGGAATAACTTCCCTTATGTCATCTTCCCAAATTTTTTCAATACCCGAAGAATCGCTCATCCGGTTTCCTTTTTTTATCGCTCTCCTTGAATCACAAAGTGTAAAAAGTAAAAGAATAAAAAATAGTGT
>JBNKDZ010000169.1:0-4007 GCA_050288525.1 Cyclobacteriaceae bacterium | reverse complement strand
CGATCATATTTTTTAATTCCTCCAGTTCTTGAATGGATATATCTTTGTTTTTTACAAAAAAAGACACCATCTGATTGAATGAGCCATTAAAAAATCCTTTTGCAGTACTTTTAAGGATGTGTTGTGCGTAGTCCTTTTCTGATATCTGAGGATAATAAACATTTGTTTTTCCAAACGTTTTATGAGCGATATATTCTTTCTTTTCCAGTACCTTGATAACGGTTGCTACCGTGTTATATGCCGGTTTTGGCTCATCTAAAACATCAAGCACATCGCTTACTGCACCTTCCTTAATAATCCAAAGTGCCCTTAAAATTTCCTCCTGAGCTTTTGTGATTTCTTTCATACGCTTCATTTTGAAACAATTATACTATAAATATTTAATATAAACTATAATTATAGTATATATTTCAAAAGTATGTAAAATGTAGTAAGTGCTGATTGTTATGATTAAGGGTGTTTATTCAGATTGTACGGAATCAACTTTTTGAATTCCATAGTTACCGTTCCCTTGGAGTAGTATCCATTTTTTATCAGATGTTGCAGGTTCTTTGGATCCTAATGGGTAATACGTTAGATAGGCGATACATTCATGATCGGGGATTCCATCCATATAGGAATAGTGTGCGATTTCAAATTCTGACGAAATTTCATAATCCATTTCATTTTTAAGCACATCAAGCAAGCGCACTTTGTCCCAAATAAATTTATCTCCAATCCCGTCTTCTAATTTAATAATTTTTAGAACCAAAACGGATTTTTTCAATTTTGTGGAATCAAGTACTATTTCGATTTTTGGACCGGCTTGATTTTCAACATCGTTAGCATGTTCTTTTCCGGGATCATTTTTACATGATAAGAAGACGGAAGCTATAAAAATGAGTTCAAAATAATATATAATATGCTTCATGAAGCTATGTTTTTGCTTTTCTAAATGTCCAGCCACCTACTCTGAATCTATGTGTAGTCCCTCTTCCGGATTTTAATAACTGGAGATGTCCGGATACTTCGTAATCGGTTGCCGGGCGCGGATATATGGGGGTATTCATTCCATTTAAGCCAAAATCAATTCCCCACACGATTGAATCAAAGATCGAAACACGTTTTTCTGTGACAATAGCCAGGGATAAAACGGCTCTCCAAGCAGTGGTTCTGTCCAAAGGAGCATTTCTCCATGGTGTATCACTAAACGTATTTCTTCGGGATGGATCACGTGTAAGTTCAAGGCTTGTCCAATAAAAGGGATCGTTATCATCAGGAGGACATGCATCAGCACTAAATCTGTTGGATGAACCGATGGGTTGATTATCCTGAAAAACTGTTTGTACCCATCTTATCCTTTTTCCTTTCTGACCATTTCTTTTTACAGTTATGCCCTATCTGTTCGTAATATTTGCAGCAATAGTTTTTTGTGTTATTTTCCATTCGATGGGTATTTGAATAACATCACCCTCAACAATTTTTTTTGGATTTCCTCTTTTTAATACCAGGCTTTTATTTCTTGGATGTTGCCATATCTTTTGCCAATCAAAAGTATTGTATCCATAATCTGACGCCAATCCTGCCAGTGTTTCTCCTCTTTTAATTTTAACATCTTCAAAAAAAGTCATTGCATTTAAATTAATCAGTCAACAAAAAAAATGGTTTTTAATGTGAAAGTTGTAATTTCTGAATTAATTGTTGAATTACAAACTAAATGTATGGTTCACTTATTCAATATTTTTTAATTTATACTACTATGTAGCTATCTTTATCACATACATTCATTTTGCATAACACATGATTTCACGAAATATAAATCTGATAGGGTGGATTGTTGTACTTTTTACAGCTATCATAACCGTAAATGCGCAAACAAAAGACGGGTCTGTTTTACATGTTTGGGAGGTGTGTGAAATTGAATTGACCTGTTCCGGGATATATAAGAACCATTATACCCAGGTCGACTGTTGGGTGGAACTGACCGGCCCAGATTTTCAAAAAAGGGTATATGGCTTTTGGGATGGCGAAAACCGGTTTAAAGTGCTGGTCGTTGCTACGAAACCGGGGGAGTGGAGTTGGACGAGTGGCTCAAACCAACCTGCTGATGAGGGGTTAAATAATCAGTCAGGGAAGTTTACAGCTATTGCCTGGACCGAAGAACAGAAAGAACAGAATCCCGTCAGGCGTGGATTTATCAGACCTACCGCTAATGGCCATGCATTACAATATGCTGACGGCACACCTTTTTTTATGGTTGGTGACACCTGGCTGGCAGGTACCACCTGGCGATTGCCGTTTCGAAATGCTCCGACAACCGACACCTATGAACCGGCTCCGGGCATAGGTTTTGAAGATGCTGTGATGTATCGAAAGCGTCAGGGATTTAATTCGGTGAGTATGATAGCAGCATTCCCCAACTGGGAGTCGGACATACATCCAAGCACCTATGCGGATACCAACGGAATATTTTTGAGAAATGCCTGGGAGAAGTTCGGATACGATGTGTCGGATGCCAAAGGTGTTGATGCTTCCGGAGGCTTGAGTTACTGGGGGACTTACACGGCTAAAAATATGCGGGATGAATATGGCAATCTGCCTTTTAAAATGTCTGAAGCACATAAGGGCGTTTCAGATTTTGATCGTATAAATCCGGATTATTTCAAGAGTCTGGATAAGAAAATGGCTTTTCTGTCGGAACAGGGATTTATACCCTTGCTGGAAACCGTACGAAGAGATGTGGGACCATCCTGGGATGCGTATTTTGATTTTAAGGAAAGTTATGCACGATATGTACAATACCTGGTAGCACGATACGGGGCCTGTAATTTTATATTCAGCGGCATTCACCTGGACTGGATCCCGGATGATTTCAGTCTGACTGCCGATGAATTTAACGCAGCACTGACCTATCATTTGAAAAAATATGGAGGCATGCCTTTCGGACAACCGGTAACTGTGCTGATCAACAACTCGACATATGTGCAGTTTGGTCATGGTGAATCGGTTCCCTGGCTGACGATGCACAGTGTAGGCAACAAACCCCGTGACCATCGAGTGGCAGATTCGCTGGAGATTCTTTTCAGGCTGGAACCACCCTATCCGGCCATAAATTTTGAACCGTACTACACCGGTTGGCGCCATGAGATCAACAAGCCTGGAGGTGAGCAGCCTGCAGCTGATTCAGAGCGGGATGTGTATTTTTCGCGGGCTCAGATGTATGGTTCTGTGCTGTCGGGAGGGCTGTCTGGTCATGTGCATGGTACAGCAGCGTATGACATGACCACTACAGGAGAACCTTCTGGTGCACGACCCCATTTCTGGGATGCCTTAAAATACAGGTCAGCAGATTACATGCGTCCTCTTAGATGCTTTATACTAAGTGAACAGGATCGATATCAAAACCTTGAACTTGCCCGAATGGATATACATCCCAATAAAAGTCCGGATGCACCAGTTGACGGGCTGGATGGTTGGGCCTATATGATGCGAAGCAGTGAGAAGGATTTTGCATTGTTGTATTTTGAACATGGGTGTGAATCACCCATCCTGCATAATTTTCTTCCTGATAAAACCTATATATTTCAGTGGTACGATCCTTCAACCGGATCCTGGTATAAAGAAGTTCATATTAGGAGCAATAAAAAAGGAGAGATTGTTTTGCGTGATTTCCCAAAGAACAATCTCAGGACCTATAGGGATTGGGCGGCTAAAATTCTTTTGAAGTGATGATACATTATTCTTACCAGGTTGGAAACACTTCTTATAACGTGTAGATAAATCTTTTTTCTTCAAAATAGTTATTATTGTTGCTATAGAGCTTTTCCAAAGTCGAGAACTTTGGAAAAGATTTAAAGTTTCCTGGTAATTCTAAATCCAAGGTCATCGATTTTGAATTTGGTCGGGTGGCTTCGTCGTCGCACGGTTGCCATCAGGCTTCGTTCTTCATCACTCCAGCCTCCTCCACGGAATATCCTGTAGGTGCCGTAAACTTCGGTGTCATAGAGGTCGGAACACCATTCCCATAC
>JBNKDZ010000168.1:0-10659 GCA_050288525.1 Cyclobacteriaceae bacterium | reverse complement strand
CTCCTTTCTTTCTTAAATTAACATCCTGATCATCAATCCGGATACGTATGGATCCAGCCGAATATCTCTCCTTTTTGCCCCTGCTGATCTATGGGATCGCCATCGCGGACCTGTTAAGTCAATGGAAACGCCTGTTCATTTCAAAGGATTTCTTCCTTCCTTACTCGTTGTTAACAATTGTGCTAACTGAAGTTGCCTTGTACAATGTGTTTATTTATGTGGATGTAGTAAACAAACTGGTCGGACTTAGTTACTTTCACTATCTTTTGTACCTCTGTCCGCCGTTTCTCTTTATGCTGGCCACCAATGTTTTTACGCCTGATAAAAGAACCGGGACCAAAGAATATTTTATGCGAACCATGCCGAAAGTATTTATTTTACTGGCCTTATTCGTCTCTTCCCAATTCCTTTTTAATATCCCGGATAACATATATCTTTTTTCATTAAGGATCCTCTTTGTTGTCCTGATCCTGATTACCGGAATGACCAAAAAGCTCTGGCTGTTCTATGTAATGGTTGCCCTGTGGCTGTTTGCAATTTTTCTAAGAGAATACCTGACAAACTGATTTTTTTTATATTTTTAATCAAAATCAAAACTTTTAATATGTATTCCGATAATAACCCTTTAGCTTTTTATCAGGCTCTGTTGAAAATTGTCTGGTAGCCCGTGTTATAGCCCAAATTGATCAGCTTAAAGATGCCGGAGCGAGCGATTCTTCCATTCAGAAATACGTTTTTTCAGAAAAGCAATGGTACACATTTGAACTGGAATGACAAGCGACTAAAATGGTGACCTTCCCCGAACTTCCAAATTCAAAATTTCAATTTTATGCAACCGGACCAGATGGCATCGTAGTGGTTTCAACTAAAGAAGGCGTTCACGAATAAGAAATCGACAACAGCGACAATGGCCCCCGTTTCCTGTTTCAACACTATTGATGGCCTCTCTGAAAACAATATTTATGCAGCAAGGTTTGGTGGTGAAATATGGAA
This sequence comes from Cyclobacteriaceae bacterium, assembly GCA_050288525.1. Taxonomy (GTDB): domain Bacteria; phylum Bacteroidota; class Bacteroidia; order Cytophagales; family Cyclobacteriaceae; genus JBNKDZ01. The sequence goes on along the minus strand of JBNKDZ010000168.1, from coordinate 9,666 downwards.
TCGTAAAAAGGTACCTGGAAAAAACTGAACAGCCCTACGGATGTGATATTGCACAAACTGAAGGTTCTGAGTGATGATCTCGTGTATATTTGCGGACAAATGGGCGTTATTTTGTGTGGTCATGACAATCAATGGGAAACCATAGAGCAGAATGTGACTACGGATGATTTTTGGGGTATGGAATGGTACAATGACAAATTGTATCTCGCTTGTGATAGCGGCCTTTTCACGCTGAGCGAAGGTGTAATTGAACCGGCTGTTATGGGCCTCGAAAATGTCACCTACCAACATTTGCACGCAAACGACGGATTCCTTTGGTCATTTGGCCCCAAACATGTCTGCTATTCGGAAGATGGCATCAAGTGGAATGATGTCACACCATGATCAGCAAACAGATCTTCAAATAACTCATGCAGAAAATCCCTCTTTTCAAATCTGATGGCCTTTTACAACAGTAAATTACTTACAAATTAACAAACTTTAACAGGCAAAAATTCGTATAATCAGACAAATGTCTTATATTTACAGACAAATATCCCAATTAATAGAAATATTATGGGAAAGAAACATAAATATGACGATTCTATGAAAAGCGGCGCCATACCGGTCAATTCCCCTTTTTACCTGTTTATGATAGCACAAAAAGGGATTGACACCGACACATTCTCCGAGATTGTAAGCAAATCTCCCTTCTCCCTGGAGGAAACCGCCAGGTATTTACACATATCCGTAAAAACCATCAACCGGCGTATCCAGGAGAAACAGTTCTTCAGCACTTCCGAAACGGAGAAGGTCCTGCAAATACTTCAGGTTACCAACAAAGGGCTGGAGGTCTTTGGCGATGACAGGAAATTTAAAAAATGGCTTGAGCGGGAAAACATCTCCCTTGGCAACAAAAAGCCGAAAGAATTGCTGGAGAACACCTTTGGAGTACAAATGCTGCTGGATGAACTCGGCCGCATTGAGCATGGCATCTTTGCCTGATACGATTTTATTTTATGATATTTTCAACGCATAACGTATCTGTTATTTTGTAAATACTTATTTTTAAACCTGACTCCCAAAACACCCGATCTGATGTTTGTATACCGGCTAACTAAAAAAGAATTTCAATCCCTCTCCGGCAGAGGTGCCGAACTCTATGGCGGCCGGTGGAACAGCAAGGGGAATCCGATGGTGTACACCAGTTCCTCAAAAGCGTTGGCGCACACCGAATGCCTGGTACATCTGTTTACAGACATCCTGCCGGATTTTGTAATGTTGACCATTGAAATACCGGATCCGGGCGAAATACAGGAAGTGCGCAAACTGCCCAAAAACTGGAATGTCAATCCCCCTGATTGCGGCACAAAAAATATCGGCGATCATTTCCTTATCGAAAATAAACATCTGGTAATGAAAGTTCCTTCTGCTGTGGTTGAAGGAGAATTTAATTACATGCTCAATCCGTTACATCAAGATATGGCAAAGGTTAAAATTATTGCCTCAGATCCGTTTAGCTTTGACGAACGCATTGCTTCTCTGCTTAAATAAGCCCCTGCATATGCAAATTATGTAACAAAGATCACTTATGTGCGTAATAGAAAAGTGATCTCAGGAGCTAAATCAATCCATCATCAGTATTTATGCTACACATTATTGGCAGACAATTCCGCAGGCCCTCAGGATTATTGGGTAGGGCTGTTTCAGGTTTTATGAAGAAGATGAACATCTTCTGTTATAAAAAGCTGGTCCCCGGGCTAAATATTCAGCCTGGCGACCATCTGTTGGAAATCGGCTATGGTCCCGGAGCAGGTATTGACTATATTCTTTCCAAATATGATTGCCATATTACCGGTATTGACTTTTCAAAATTGATGTACAAAGAGGCCATTAAGCGCAATAACCATCATATCCTGCAAAACAAAGTCAGCCTGCACCATGGCGATTTTCTGAATTTTAACATATATGCAGGATTTTATGATAAAATATTCTGTATCAATGTGGTCTATTTCTGGGATGACCCGGTTATTCCCTTTTTAAAAATTCATGAAGGACTACGTGAAAACGGGATTTTCCATTTCTACATGGCCCACGCGGATCACCTGAACAAGATCCGGTTTACCAAGGATGGTATTTTCAATAAATATTCAATAGAAGATATAACCGGATATCTGCAAAAGGCCGGATTCAGGAATATTGAGTATACGCAGGATGATGGTTATTACGTGAAATGCCAGAAACAGATTGTATGAAACACTCTTAAAATTCATTCAGGATAATTTAGATTTGTGTCCTGAAAAAACATTCATTATTTTTAGTAGCTGATTTTTATATCAAAAAGTATACTTTTTTAAACCCCGTTTTGACCTTTAAATATATACTACAACATGAAAAATTTCATCTGCCTATCTTTTCTGTTTGTTTTTTTCCATGGAAAAGTCGACGCTGAAACTGATTCTCTTTCACTGATCACTTTTAAAACGACTTATGAAGAACAGGTTCTCTCCAAATCAAATGCCAATAATCTGGCCCGATTCCTGGCAATTGACGAAAACATCACTCCTGAAAAGGCTGAGAATATTGAAAAAAGAATCAATGCCTTTATTGTAAGTCTGAAAAACAAAAACTTTCAATCCCGATCCAATGAGAAAAAAATCAAACTGGTATTTGATGAAACGCATAAAAAATTTCTAAGGAAATATCAGAATGTAGTAAATTTCAATAAGATCTTTGAAACAGGTGAATATAATTGTGTCTCTGCATCTGCCTTATATGCCATGATTCTGGAGGGATTATACATCCCCTATCAGATAAAAGAAACACCCACCCATGTATACCTTATTGCCTATCCACAAACCAATGGGATCGTACTGGAATCAACCTCTCCTACTGATGGTTATTTTGTTCAGAACGAAAAAACAATGCAAAATGCGGTTAATTATCTGATTGAACTAAAATATGTCACAAAAGAAGAAGTAGATAATAAGGGAATAAAAAAAGTATATAACAATTTCTTCCATAGTCAGGAAAATATTGACATCCACCAACTTGCAGGTATTCAATATTATAACGAAGCCTTAACAGATTTCTCAAATAAAGAATATATTGATGCTTATAATGCCATTATAAAAGCAGAGATCCTGTATACCTCAAAAAGAACGGAGTTCATTAAGCATGCCCTTTTGGGGAACATCCTGAACAAAGCAACATTCAGCGAACTGAAAGATATAATCTATTATACTGAATTCGCTAATCTTGAAAAAAGTGAAAAGTCAAATATTATATCTCTTTATGAAGAAATGATTATAAATAACCATTTATATGTTGAGAGTGATGTGTCTTTTACCGTTTCGGCCTTTGATTACATCAGTAAGAACATAAAAGATAATAATTTACTTAAAACGATTTCCGAAAACCATTACAATGGCCTGAGCAAATTTTATTACCATAAATCTGAACGGGATAGCACATTGAAATATGCAACCCTTGCTTATGAATTAAACGATAAAAATATAACCACACAATCGTTGATTGGGACAAGTATTCTTCAATCTCTTTCAAAAAATATCGGAAGTGAAAAAATCACAACAAAGATTGACGAATATCAGGAACAATATCCTTTTCTTGAAGAGAACAAAGACTTTCAGGGATTCCGATTCTTAAACATCACGATCCTGGCCTGCTATCAGTTTGTTGCCGACGACTTAACAAACGGACTTAAAAACCTTAGACTTCTAAATCAACTGGAAGAAAAAAATATTAATATCAATGAAAATCAATACGGATTGGTCTATGCAGAAGCAGGTGCACTGTACTACCGTTTAAGACAATACAAAAAAGCAAAAGAAATACTGGAAGAAGGACTACAAAAGATGCCCGATCATCCGGAATTAAAAGTAAGACTTGATATCGTTTTGGAAGAATTAAGGTAACAAACGGAAAAATCCGGGATCGTCATAAATAACAATCCCGGAAGTTATAACTAATTTAAATTATTGCCGAGCCTGATCCCAAAATAAATAGTCCTGGGATTTACAGGTCCGTAGATATACGAAGGGTCTCTGTCCGGCCCGATATCAAAATCCGACTGGTACGAATTGAAAATATTCTTCACCCCACAAAACCATTGTACGGAAGCTCCGTTAAGTTTCAGGCTATACCTGATCTTGGCCCCCATGTCAAAAAACCGGTCAGATGTGCGAAGTTCTCCTGTATCAGGATCTGTCTCCGTACCAAAATACGGCACCAGCATCTTTCCGGAATAATTTCCCGTCAGAGACAGACAAACACTTTTGACAAAATCCCAATCAGCAGAAAAATAACCATACTGATCCGGCGTCCTGAAAAACCTGGTTTCATTAAACTCCTGCGGTTCATCATACACACTCTTTTGAATTGTAAAGCCCGAAGTCCATGAAAAATTCTGTAATGGCTTTAGCTTTAGTTCAATATTTACTCCATAAACTTCCGCTCCACCATCAGCATTTTTCCTGGTATAGATCACCGTTCCTTCTTCATCAGGTGTGCCAATATCGTTAACAAACGGATCATCTAATCGTGTGTAGAAACCTTCCATCAGAATGCCGGTATATACAGTACCAATCAGTTTGTTGAAATCCAGAGATGCCATTGCACTGTGACTGGTCTCCTGCTTCAGGTCCGGATCGTTTTTGTTGATCACCTGCCTTGACTCAGAAGTCTCGATATGCAGATCTTCATCAAAGATCTGGGGAGCCCTGTATCCCTGAGAATAGCTCGTTCTGGCTTTCAGAAATGATGTTATTTCATACATCAGACTTATGCGCGGACTAATTACATTTCCGCTTTTAACCTCCCTGGTCTCACTCATCCGGTCCTGAACAGAATACCTGTCGAAACGTACACCCGTTACGAATTTTGCCCTGGGCATTTTTAATTCGTATTGTCCGAATATGCCTGTTGTCAAAGAAGACTGATCTGCCACCAACACATTCTCCGTATGTGGTACATCAATGATTTCGTTATCAATGATAACGGCATTTTTATAATCCGGATACCCGAGCTTTTTATCCGTCAGATAATCTCCTGTATTTTCTATTCCTACAAGACAGGAAGATTTGCCCGATTTAAATTCGTACTGAGCCCCTAAATTGTAAATGTTATCTTTCGATTTACCATAACTACTCAGGGACCTGCCTGCTCCATAGTACGAATCCCTGTCAAGAAATTGTGTTGAAGCATAAACAGCAAGCAGATCTTCCTTACGCATATACTGTTCAAAAGTAATGGCTGCCGATTTTAAATCATGTTTTACAACTTCCGCCACATCACGCTCGTGTATCGGATAATCCTGTTTATTTCCCCCATCACGTTCTTCTTTGATATTGAAAAGGTCCAACGATAGCCGGTTCCGGTACCCAAACCGGTGAAAAAGACGAGATCCTATGGTGAGATTGTTCATTGGAGAGATCTCGGAATAGCCATCTCTGTTTGCATCAAACATCTTGCGGTCTCGTGAAAATCCGAAAACAGCCACTCCGGTTTTGTGATCATCTGACACAAGAGAAGCATTGAGATTAACGGAATAATCTGCTGCATTTCCTTCCGATCCATCAATTCCGACTCCTGAAATACCATAATTCATGCCTACTTCATAAGAATTGCTTTCCGGTTCCTTTAAAATAATATTTATCGTACCTGCAATGGCATTCCCTCCATACAAGGCCGATCCTCCGCCACGAACTACTTCAATCCGCTCAATCATATTTGTCGGCAGCAGTTCCAGACCATAAACACCAGCCAAACCGCTGAAGACAGGCCGGTTATTTATCAGAATCTGTGAGTATGGCCCCTCCATTCCATTCATCCTTACCTGTGTAAATCCGCAATTCTGACAGTTATTTTCCAGGCGAAGTCCGGGTGAAAAATTCAGACTTTCACTCAGGGTAACGGATTGTGTCGCATTAAATAATTTTGGTGAAATGGTATTTACGATTACAGGCGCATCGGTACGTTTTTCCTCTGTCCGGTTACCGGAAATCACCAATTCATTCATTTGCAGCACATCAGGCTCCAGGACAAACTTCACTTCAATTGTTTTGTCCTTTTCGATAACTACTTTTTCTTCTTCTGTTTTAAATCCGACACAACTGGCTACCAGAATTTGCTCCCCGACAGGCAGATTGACCAACTGATAGTGACCTGTTTCATCCGTCATAGTTCCTGTTGTCGTTCCTTTAATCGAAACATTAACAAACGGAAGGTGCTCCCCTCCTCCCTGAACATGTCCGACGACGTTAGCATCAGATTTTACTTTTTGAGCATATAAATTGGTTGATGCACATATGAGCATCATATAGAATAAAAGATTTTTCAATTTCATTTCATAAAAAATTATAAATCATAACAAGGCAATAGAAATAGCAAGAGCTACTTATCCCTGTTTAAATAAATTAAGTGTAATAGTTATAAAAGAGGTGATGCGGGCGGGCTTCTGCCTTTTCTTATAGTAAATACGGAAAAAATGGTGAAATCTGATTGAAAAGATATGACACCGGCCTGTAGTAATAGCACAGTTAACAAAAAAACCGCTACCCCTACGAAGAATAAAAAACCTGCCTGTCCGAACAATAGAAATTCCATCTGCGAATGATGGTGCTTCTTTATAGGTTCCGAATCGTTTGTTCTACTGAATGGGTGAGCGTGTTGAATAATCCGGCCATCCGATAATTTATGGGCATGATAAAATACCGACTTGTTTACTTGCAACAAGCTCAGCAGTAATATCAGACCATATGCAGTTATACGAACTATCAGATTAGGCATAATTTCCAATTATCCTGCAAAAATAGTTTTTTTTAAATTAAAACTCCGGATTTATTCGATTGCATTAAAAGGATGATCTTTAATAAATGCAAAAATCCCGATATCTTTGCATTTTTATATTTTAAAGGATATCAAAAATACATGAACGGATTTCTGATTGCCGGAACAAATAGCGGCTGTGGCAAAACCACCATCACCATCGGGCTTATGGCTTTATTTCAAAAAAACGGTTTCAAGGTCACCCCTTTTAAAGCCGGCCCGGATTATATCGACCCGTTGTTCCACAAATTTGTCACCAACACGCCCTCCTGCAACCTTGACAGCTTCATGTTGCATGAGGATGTTGTACGTCATCTGTTCTACAAACACACAATTCAAAAAGATATCGCCATTATCGAAGGTGTAATGGGTATGTATGATGGCCTTGGTGAACAATCTACCGGAAGCTCCTATGAACTGGCCAGGATCCTTGGGCTTCCTGTTATACTCGTAGTGAATTGTAAAAGTCTGTATCAGTCTGTTGCAGCAATCATAAAAGGATTTTCTACACTTAAAGCTGATTCAAACATCAAAGGGGTGATTCTCAACCATATCCACGCAAAGGAACATTATGAATTTCTGAAAACAGTTATTAAAAACGAATGTGGTATTGACTGTATGGGCTACCTGCCTCCCAATGAAGAATTTAACCTTGAAAGCCGCCATCTGGGCCTGATCCAGGCAGAAGAAGTTGACTATCTCAATACAAAAATTGAACTTCTCATACAGGCACTTGAACAGACAATTGACTTGGAAGCCCTCCTGAAGGCAAGCAGCATTGAACCTGTAAACGGAAATTTCACAGCTCCTGATATTAACCTTGAAGGACTTAAACTCGGCGTGGCATATGATAAAGCATTTCGCTTTTACTATCATGACAATCTGGAACTGTTGGAAAGCCTTGGTGTACAGCTCCTGTACTTTTCGCCACTAAAAGACAATGCTCTGCCCGAAGGGTGCAATGCACTTTATATCGGTGGTGGCTATCCGGAAGTTTTTGCAGAAGAATTATCCATTAATGCTACTTTATTGGATCAGATTAAAACATTTTCGAATCAGGGATACCCGGTTTATGCCGAATGTGGTGGATTGATGTATCTGTCGGATTCCATAATTTTGCAAAACGGACAATCATACAAAATGTGTGGGGTGTTTGATTTTTCCGTTCAGATGACGGAAAGACTGAATCACTTCGGTTATGCTGATCTTCAATACAACAATGCCACAGGAAAATGTCATGAATTCCACCGGTCAAAAGTCATAAATGAACATCCTGGTCATACGAAGGAATTTCTGGTAACAAAACCGGAAACCGGTAAACAATGGACATGCGGTTATTATAAAAACAAGACGCTTGCCGGTTATCCGCACCTGCATTTTTATACTGATCCTGTACTTGCCGGACAGATCTTCGATTTGTTGAAATCCGGGATCTGATCAGTTTCTGGATAACATTATCATTTGTTTAAAATAAAAACCCTCCTTATCTTTGCCGCTCGCAAATCTGGTGCGAAAGCATAACAGGGAATCCGGTGGAAGACCGGAACTGCCCCCGCAGCTGTAATCCTGCCTGTTGATCAAAACAGGAAAATATCTTTGAGCTGCAAACCACTGTACCGATAGCTATCGGGATGGGAAGGAAATCAAAGATCAGGAGAGTCAGAAGACCTACCAGGTTTAGATCATGCGAATTCGACACTTCGGGGAGGAAGTAATCGAATACGGATCTTAACTCTGTATTCCGTTTTAATCTTCAGATGTGTTGTTAGTTTCATCAGCACTGTAATCGCAGTTCTGATATGATCTGTAAACCTCTATCTCAGGTCTATGGATCAGAATTATCTGGTTTAACTAATTACAAATCTAAAATGAAAAAATTTTTAACATTTTTAGCGGCTGTTCTGACTATTAACAGCTTCTCGATGGCTCAACAGACGCCATCAGACACAACTATGAAAACCATGGAACTCAATGAAGTGGTGATCCATGCTACACGAGCAAATGTAAAGCTTAAAGACTTACCGAATAAAGTTGAGGTAGTAAAGGCTGAACCGGTCTTTAACGGAACTTCCTCAGATGTCGGACAACTGCTGATCCAGAATACCGGCATTGACATCATCCGGTACCCGGGCAAAAGTGCCGGGATTGGTATGAGAGGCTTTTCGCCTTCGATTAAAAACAAATACAGCGTGCTGCTAATCAACGGCATACCTGCCGGAACGGAGAACATTTCTACCGTTGACCTGTCCATGGTAGAACAGGTGGAAGTCATGAAAGGTCCATTTTCTTCTCTGTACGGTTCCAGTGCCATGGCTGGAGTAATCAACATTGTAACTCCCAGGAGTACCGGAAAAATAAAGGGTATGACCAATATTGCTGTAGGAAGTTTTATGACCACCAAGGTAGGATTTAACATTGGCGGGGACATTTCAGAAAAAATGAATTTTGACCTGAATATCTACTCGGAAAATCAAGGAGTCAATTACAAAGTCGGTTCAAACAATTTGCTTAGCCTGGATAAAACAGAAAAAGCCATTCTGGATGAGTCCTCGTACGGAGCGACATTCCCTGATACCAAATTCACCCAACTGGGGGCAAACCTGCGACTGGGATTTGATATAAACGAACATCTGAAAATTGACTATCATACGGGAATGTATTCCGCAAAAGATATCCTGTCACACGGCAGTTTCTTTAATGTCTACGGCTCGGACAAAGAAGATATAACCAGATGGAATAACAGCATTGAAGTCGAAGGTGTATATGGAAAAAATACAGTAAGTTTTCGCCCGTATTTTCACAACGACCTGAGCGAACGATATAATGAATTATCTGATACCG
>JBNKDZ010000167.1:0-3111 GCA_050288525.1 Cyclobacteriaceae bacterium | reverse complement strand
ATATACAGGAGATTCTTCTTCAGAAACAACGCCATCACCAAATTCCCACAGGAAGGTTCCGGCATTTACAGACTGGTTGACAAATTCAAGCTCCGGGGTATCCTCACAGTTATATTTTTTATTTACATAAAAATCAGCTATGAGTTCCGGTAATACTTTGATAAACACCGAATCCGTATATTCACATCCTTTATCATTTTCTATGTTGACAATATAGGTTGTAGAAGAATCAGGCATAGCCACCGGATCTGCAATATCCGGATCATTCAGAGTAGAAGTCGGATACCAGTGATATTTATTCCCTCCGGAACCCCAAAGTCGTATCCGGCCACCAAAGCATATCGAGTCCTCCGGCATGATGTCAAACGCCTGATCATGGACGACTATTTCTTCTCTGGCAATACTTACCCGCACGCAGGTATTTATATCGGTTGCAGTAAGGGATACGTCATAACTTCCCGGGTTGACAAACATATGCAAGACACTATCTTTTTTCCCGGAGATGGTATTATCCCCAAAATTCCACAGGAAATCTTCGCCACCAATGCTTTTGTTAAGAAACATTATTTCAAGTGGAGAACATCCGCTCGTTCGTCCCGGATCTGTAAAATCAGGGGCGTCGGTTGTAAATCGGGCATTCAGAGAGGCAAGGTCAAATTTAAAAGCAGCATTGTTGCAATTGGTACTGTTATTTACTGTCGACCATACATCAGGAGGATAGGTAGGAAAATTACTGCTACCAAAGCAACCGCCACACACGGCATGATATACTATTCCGCGTTTATCAAACCGGCTCGTACCTCCGTCAACATGGTCACCAACACCTCCGTACTGACCAAAATACGTTCCATAAAGCAACTGTTGAGCGTCTTTCAGCAGAACCATTAAATAAAAATCACTCCCATCTGTATCAGGCTGAAACGCATTATCTGTAACAGGCATGCCAACAGTGTTACCTCCCAGGTAATATGGTACTGCATTAACGACGCCACCCCAGCCACTTAAAAAGATATTTCCACATTCATTCACAAGGAAAGCTGTTGGAGATATATCAATATTTCCTTTTCCTGAACCGACCACGGATGAAAAATACGTGATTTTTAAGGCACTATCCATCTTATGAATGAACTGACCCGAATTTGGATTGGAATATACTTTTGTGGAAACAGGATAATTTCCTGTTGACTGGCCCAGGACATATACATTCCCGGCTGTATCAAGATCCAGCAAATAGCCCTGATCGTAGCTTGATGTACCAAGAAAAGTGCTGTGCAGAATACCGGATCCGTCGGCACGTATATGCGTCACAACACAATCAATGTCTCCGGTAGTTTTATCAGGCATTAGTGTCCCGGAAGTAGTAGGAAAATCCATGCTATTTGATCCACCGGTAACATATACTTCGTCAAATTTATTTGTTTTCAATGAGTAAACAGCATCGGCGTCACTACCTCCCAGATAGGTGCTCCAGATTATTTCGGACAGATCAGGAGATAATTTCACCACCACTCCGTCAATATCACCTCCAAAAAGCGGTTGAAAACCATTTACGATCGGAAAATCCGAAGATGTGGTATTGGAGGCAATTACGATATTGTTGTCCTGATCAAAAATCACTTCTCCCCGGAATTCATCTCCATAGTTTTTTATCAGATCAACACTATCCATGATACCATCATTCTCGGCACCTCCCAGAAATGTCGATGCTTCAAGTGATCTGCCATCCGGACTGAGAATGGTTACATACATATCCGATCCGTTGTCAAAAGGCACAGATGATATGGGCATAATTTTCTTGCCTCCCTGAAAGTTTTTCTGGTAAGCGTTGGCGGTCACAGGGAAATCCGGTGAGCTGGTGGTGCCATAGATCACCAAATCACCGGATTTGTTCACTATAAGGCTTTGTGGCGTCTCCGTAAAACTTCCTCCCAGATAGGTAGCATAGATCAGATCGGTGCCAGTAGAATCGTATTTAAGAATACCAACATCCCACCTGCCTCCGGTAAATTCGTGTTGAAAAACTCCTGGGGTAACAGGAAAACCAGGATTGTCGACTATTCCCCCCGAATATAAATTTCCCTGTTCATCGTAGGTAGCAGTATACCCCCAGTTGTCGGCGTACGATCCTGAATACGTCGAAAATATCAGTGCAGGATCAATTACAAGTGTTTCATTTGTATTATAGGAATCCGGAAATAAAAACGATACCTCATTACCACTCAATTTATAGACAACATCTGTGTTATTTCTTGAATTCCGGCTATCCAGGGTATAAGCTACCGGAATTTCTTCGGTAATTTTACCAAATATCGTATGTACAAATAGCTTGTTATCGCGCAGGTATAATTCTGATTGCCCCTCATACACCATCCTGATATCCTCCGGATTGCCTTCTTTTTTTACTATGAAATCGTACTTTATGCCATCCTCTCCTGTATAAAGTTTCAGATCGATGTCATTATATACATTTTTTATGGTAATATCCTTATAAGCTGTAAGTCCGCTTCTCCAGGTTGAAGGATCCGGGCCTGTAAAAAAATTATACGTTCCTGATAGTTGAGCTCCGAATAGAATGCCCGACGATTTGTTTGATCCTTTAAACGAAATATCAAAAACATGAAAGTATTCCGTACTATCTATCCGCATTCTCAATGCGGCTTCACTATGATTGCATTCCTTTTTATGATCTTGTGGAGGAGGATAAAACACATAGCGAAGTTTATTTTTTAATATGTATAAGTCTCCTCCGGGAATTTTCACCTTGCATAACACTTCCACAGGCCATTGCCCTTTGTTTTCCATAAACTGAAATACATTTTCTCTGGCTATAATCCTTGTATTGAAACAAAAAATTATGGCAACGGTCAGGGCAAATACTTTATGGAAAATAGTCATTTACAGATGATAAAATAAAAACAAAAATAATAAATGTCAGAATAACGTGTAAATTTTAATATATAAAATCCTTCAGGATTTACGATAATGAAAGACATTTAGATGTACATTCGTCCGGTTGTTTAAAAAATCCTTTACCTATAAGCCATTGTGGAGGAAAACATTCCTAAAGATCACGACTGTTTTTTATCAAAGAAACCAGATATAATAAAAAAA
>JBNKDZ010000166.1:0-14801 GCA_050288525.1 Cyclobacteriaceae bacterium | reverse complement strand
ATTCACTATCCGAATATCCTTTCAGATCATCCGAAGTAAACACTATATCCTTTTCATCTCTTAACAATCCAATTTCTGATGCTATAGCTTTGGCTGTACCTTTCCTGTCTCCGGTTATCATAACAACCTGAATTCCAGCCTTTGATGCTAATTCCAATGCAGATTCTGACTCATTGCGGATTTCATCCCTTAAACCAATTACCCCAATGAGAGTCAGATTATCTGGTATCTGTTGTTTTTCATCAATTTTTTGTTCACTTATTGCTATTGCAATCAATCGTATTCCTTTTTCAGCAAAATCATCAGCTGTTTTAATCAAATCCGGCATTTTTGTCATTTCACATACCTGTCCGTTCTGATCATAATACCGGACAGCTTTTTGGAGTATCAATTCGATAGCTCCTTTTACAAACTGAACCTTTTCCGAATTAAAAAGATATTTAAAATATTCGCCCCCATCAACTTCAGTAGCTGAAAACTTTTTATTACTATCGAACCTGACAGTATTTATATGTTCTGTTTTTTGAGGTAATGATTGAATTCTTTCCTTTTTTTCAACAAAATTAAGGATGGCTCTTTCGGTAATATTTCCCCCCACGCACTCTCCGTCAGGAGACAACACACTGAAATTATTTTCCTTAATTGAAATTTTAAGAATATGTCGAAAAGGATCAGGTATATCTTCATATTTCCTAAATGTGATGTTGTCACCTGAAAAAAAGTAACTTGCTTCAAGGTTGCCTTTTGTCAGAGTTCCTGTTTTATCAGAAAATAATATATTCAGGCTTCCGGTGGTCTCAATACCAAGAAGTTTACGAACCAATACTTTTTCGTTTAACATTTTTCGCATGTTCAATGACAAAACGATGGCAATCATCATTGGTAATCCTTCAGGAACTGCAGCAACAACAATGATAATCGCTAGTACGATAGCATCGAGCAAATCCTTTAAAAAAAGAGGCCAATCAGATAAATAATTTAATATTTGTGTCCCATTAAAATCATTAAGTATAAAAACGTTTTCAAAAATATTGGCAACAAAAATGAAAACTGCGGCGATATATCCAAATTTGCTGATTAAAGCTGCGAGATTTTTCAGCTTTAATTGAAGAGGTGATAAACGTTCATCACTAATTGAAAGATCTTTAGTGACTTTCCCATAATAGGTTTGAAACCCCACCTTATTCACCAAAACAACGGCTTCCCCGTCTTCAATCACCGAACCTCTGAAAACTGTATGCGGATCAAAAAAATCATCTTCTTTCGAAACATATGATTCAGGAGCTTCGGTTTTATGGACTTCTTCAGATTCGCCTGTGAGAGATGCCTGATTAAGTTTTAATTCCCCGAATATTATTATTCCGTCAGCCGGAACTTTATCACCCGTTTGGAGCAAAACCAGATCTCCTTTTACTACTTCATTTATATATAAAGATGTGAGAATGCCATTTCTAAATATATTTACCTTGATTTTTGAAGATTCTTCCTGCAATCGTTGAAATGAATTTTCATTTTTATACTCGGAAATTGTCGAAACAAACACTGCCAAAATAACAGCAATAGCAATCGCCAACGCTTCATACCATTTTGTTAATTCAAAAAAAGAAAGGAACAAAACCAATAACAATGCCACACATAATATTATTATGATCGGATTGTTAAAATTCAACAATAATTTTTGTATGAATTTCTCTCCTTTCGGAAATGGCAATTCATTATCCCCGAACAATTCTCTTGATTTATTGACTTCCTCATCAGATAATCCTGAATATGAATATTTCATTTTTTTAAATGTCCAGATTATAGAGCTTTCGAATAGTGGAAATTAAACCAAAAAAACACCTATAAAGTTATTAATTCTTCACGTTCATTTATTGTTTTTTCAAAAATTATATTTCCGAAAAATGGGACAAAAAAATCCCCGTGAAATAAATCCATTACGGATTAATTTACGGGGAAATATTTTTTCTTACTTTAAGGAATATAGCTATAACACATCGCAGTTACCCGCCAGACAGGCAAGCTCTTGTGCAGCTGTGGTATAATCTTCTTCCTCATATCGATAGATCTTGCTGAAATCAATTTCAGGAAATTCCTTGGCAAGCTTTTCGTATTCCTCCTTGTCAATTTCCATATATGGCATTTGATCAAAAGAAGCATCAAAGGCCGGTAGGAATGTCATTCCGCCAATCTTATCCTGATTTTCCCAGGTCCACTTGATGATATCAAGTACTTCATCCGGCTTGTAGGTGATGGTCACACTAGGATTGTGCTCGGTATAATTCACTTTGTTCTGCAACCAGTACTCACATTGTTCGAGTGCTGTACGGTCGCCCCTTGTGATGGCTGAATCGGGTGATTTAACCGGGAAATGTACTACCCAGGTATTGGCATTTTCCTTGGATTGTCCGTTTTCAGGGTCCATAGGTACTCCGGCATTCTGTAACACTTTAAATACAGGTGTATGCGAACCTACGCGTACATTACGCACATAATAATCGGACCATCTGGCATGCAAACCAGGTGAGCAGTTCAGCAACTGTGATGAGTTGCCGGATGGCTTCACACATGTTACGGCAGCAGACTCATTGATTCCTAGGATCTTGGATACTTTCTTATTTGTTTCAACTGCAATATCCTGCAATGCTTTCATGTTTTCAGGTATCTGGGCAGCAGGGCAATCAAGCTGTCCGTTGATATCTACACCCAGCAAACGTTCTTCTTCGCAATTTTTCCTCCATTCTTTTCTCAGGCCCGGGAAGTGTGTTGCTTTCGACTGGATCGTACCAATAATAGTTGCCAGCTCAACTTTTTCCTTAAGTTCTTCGAGTGTATCATTTTCCCGTGCCACAGCTACAGAGAGGTTACAGAACTGGAACGGACGAAGAATGATCTCTCCACAAGGGTTGGTACCGAATCGTGAAAGTTTTCGTCTTTTCGGACGGGTATTTACAGCTGCTCTTCTGTTAAAGATTCCCGGCTCACCTCGTTCGGAGTTGACCATTCCGAGAATGAAGTTGGCAATCTCAGCCTGGCTCAGTTTTCTTTCAGGCCATACAGCCGAATTATTGGCATTCCAGCGCTGGTTATTTTTCTTCCAGAAATCACCGTCCTTGCAATGCATCATTTCATTATCATCGTAATCAAAGAGGGCTATCATGGCTGTTCTTCGCACACCACCGGATACAGCTGCTGCTCCAACAGCACACATAATATCATGTGCATCAAGCGGTCGAAGAGTAGTACCCTGACGGGCAAGTATCCTTGAACGGGTAAAGTCAAGCATTACCCTTAAAGGTTCCGGACCGGATGCCCGGCCTCCTTTAATTCGCAGGACAGCACCTGCTTCACGTACCAGAGAATAGTTGAAATGAACGTCACGTCCGTTAAACCATGCATCCAGACCTGTTCTCAGAGCATCTGACCATCCTTCGGTGGAATCTTCCACCACATGCTGCATCGGTTGCTCATTTTTCTGTCTGCGTATACGTGGTAATTTTTCTATGTATTCAGCTTCTACCGAATATCCGACACCGCATCCGCTCATTGAAATGATCAACGCTTCAACAAACGAATCCGGACTGTCGACCGGCATATATGAACAGTTATATAAACTGATATTATTTCTTCTTGAGGCAGGACCTGCCATTGCAAGTAATCGCATGGATGGCATTACCTTCATGTTAAGGATAGCCTGTTTGATCCTTTGATATGTAAGTGGCTGTAGCCTGAAATCAGAAAGCTCCTTCAGATATTCGACAGCCCTGTTAACTGTCTCTACCCAGGTTTCCCTGCGTCCGTGTTCGTAATTGAACCGGGCATATTTATCGTAAAACTGAAACTTCTGCAGTTGAGTAGGGAAGTATTTATCAGATTCTGCGAAGGCCTTTCGTACTTCATCCGGCACCGGACGTACTTCACGCATTTTAGCATGTTCGGCTCTGTACAGGATGTAGCTTTTTGCTGCTTCATATTCACCGGCAGCCTGTAATACCATTTCAACAATATCCTGAACCTGCTCTACAGTAGGTTGCTCGAATTTTGCAGAAACAATGTTTACAATTTGCTTTGTGATCTTTTCAGCATCAAAGTTTTTCCTGTTTAACCCATTAAAACACTTCTGAATTGCATTTTGTATCCTTTCGGAATCAAATTGCATTATCCGTCCGTCTCTTTTAACGATTTTAGTAGGTTCTTTAAATTCAATTTTCTTTGTCTCTGACGATTTTTCGGTGGTAGAACCCTTGTCAGCTTTTTCTTTTTCAACAGTGGCTAATGTTTTCTTGCTCATTGATTAACAGGGTTAAGGTTATAAAATTTCATTCGTTTCCTTTACTCTAAAATTGTACTATTTTAACTATATAACGCAAAAGCTCATACGAACATTTCGCGCATAATGACCGGATTATCGTATTATGTGCTGCGTGACGGACAAAAATGTAAAATTATCTTAGCTTCTTTCCTACAATGCACAAAACTTAATTTAAGTTAAAAATTTGACGGATTGCAAGCAAATAATTCCATCCTTAGTTATCCACAAATTTTATTGAGCAGCTTAACTGCTTCATATTTAACTCCTTAACCATAGTTTATAAATTAATGGTTTAAGAAGGTCTATTCAACACTTTGAATTTTGTACTTTTTCAATAATCCTTTCTGATTACATAACAGATCTCAATCACGGTTCCTATTCCTTCGGAATATCTATTTCAGGTCATCAGAATAGTAACCCTTATTTCTCCAAATAGTTTAAAAATAACATTGTACTATATTTATAAAATAATGAATGCCCGTTTGTATATAAACCGGATAATATCATCCGATATAACCAACCTGATACTATATAAATAACATAACGGTTGGTGAAAGGAATAAAAACAAGAGGTCTTTACTTTCGCAGCAAATCGCGGGCGCTCTCAAAGGCGGCAGGTGAAGGATTATCTCCTCCGATCATTTTTGCCAGCATTTCTTCCTGCTCTTTTCCAAGAAGTTTCCGGATGCTGCTCACGGATCTTCCTTCCATATGATCTTTGTAAACAAAATAGTGATCATCACCTTTAGCAGCTATTTGTGGCAGGTGTGTTATAGTTATTACCTGATGTCTTTGAGCCATCTCATCCATCATGTTAACCAGTTTGATCGCCACTTCTCCGGAAAGGCCTGTGTCAATCTCATCAAAGACGATGGTAGGCAGGGATGTTTTGCCTGCCAGAATATATTTGATGGCAAACATCACCCTTGAAAACTCACCACCTGAAGCCACATTTTTAAGATCATCGGGAGGCACGCCTATGTTCGCACTAAAGCGTATATGTACATCATCTGCCCCCATAAATGAAGCTTTGGAAGGCTGGTGTTCAAATTCAAGTATTGCGTTAGGTATCGCAAGGTTCTTCAGAACTTCCTCCATTTCATGACGAAAAGCATCAAAAACAGCTTTCCTGGAATCGGATAATAATGCGCTTGCCTGTTGAAGCTCTTTTTGAGCATGCTCCAGTTCAGCATCGGCATTTCGGAGTTCTTCGTCAATATTCTGAAATTTCTGAACTTTCTCATCCAGTTCATCCCGGATGGTTATCAATTCTCGTTCTGTATTTACCTGATGTTTCTGGTATAACCGGTACAGCAATCCCAGACGTTCCTGGATCTCTTCAAGACGTTGCGGGTCTACTTCGGTTTTTTGTTCTTCGTTTTGTATTTCACCTGTCAGATCTTTCAATTCGATCAGGCAACTTTCCATACGTTCCTTTAATGAATTAAAGTGCTCGGAAAACGAACTTATGCGTTCCAGGTTTTTGGATACGGTCTGTAAATTCGGATTTACCGCAAACTCATTATTATCGAGGATTTCCAAACATTCAAATAATTTCGAACGTATTTCTTCGGCATGCTCCAGAATTTTTAATTCTTCTTCGAGATTCTCCTGTTCGCCATCGTTCAATTTTGCCTTATCCAGCTCTTCGAACAAAAAATGGTTGTAATCTGCCTCTTTGTTTAGTGCCTCTGACTCATTTTTCAACCGAAGAAAAGCGGATTCTTTTTCTTTAAATGACTTGAATTTTTGCTGATAACCGGCCAGCAAAGCACCATTGTCCGCATACCCGTCAACAATATGTAACTGATAGGACGATGATCCAAGCAGGTATGTATCACGTTGAGAATGTATATCAACAAGATAATCCCCAATGGACTTCATCACTTCAAGGGTAACCGGTGTGTCATTGATGAAGGCCCTTGATTTTCCGGCCGGACTGATCTCTCTGCGGATAATGGCTTCCGGGAAATAATCCAGATCATGTTCTCCGAAAATTCTTTCGAAATAGTGAGCAGAGACATCAAATACCCCTTCAATCACACATTTCTCATTATTGTCAAACAGTACTCTTGTGTCCGCTCTTTTTCCCAGCAACAACCCTAATGCTCCAAGCATGATGGATTTTCCGGCACCTGTTTCGCCAGTAATAGTGTTGAAACGGGCAGAAGGCGCCATCTCAAGTTTTTTGATCAATGCATAATTCTGTATGAAAAGCTTTTTTATCATTGATACCGTTTTTGGCTTGTCTCGGGTGAAACAAGAATACTAACAATTCTTCAAAGGTAACAGTAAGAATTAATTTTCAGTAATGCTTTTATAACTTTCGGTATTTTTCGGGTCTATGTTGACCAGGATGTTGTAGGCATCACGTCTCGTTTTCGGATCTCCTTTGCTGAAGATATTGATCAATTCATCTTTCTTTGCGTCAAAAAAGGCAATTTTCAAAATTGAATTCGGCGACAACCGGTTTGCTTTCTGAATATTTTTTAACACTTCCAGAACTTCTTTCCGGGCATCGTCTGGTTTTTCAGTGAACACATCCAGAGCCAGTCTGTGATAGGTATACAACCCTTCTCGTATAGGTCGGAATTGCTGGTCCATGATGTTGGTAATGAGCCAGTATCTGTTCCGGTTGCCTTCCAGTGATTTCCATCCGGAATAGTTGAATGACTGTGCCAGGTTGACTATGTTTAGTGCTTTCTGAAAATACGGATCACCTCCAAGACTTGAAAATGTATCATAATCCAGGCCAATGATCGTATAAGCATAAAAAGCGAGCATGGCAGTGATGTTTGTTGTAAAAACATTGTCATTATAATCGAGTGGAGTGGATTCGATATACTCAAACTGCCAGTCACGATCGGCAAAATTTAAGATCAGGGATTCGAAATTTGTATTGTAAACAGGGCGCGACGACTGAATTTGTACAGAAGCAGTGAATGTGCCGATGCTGGGCATAGATTCGATAGAAATGACCAGATTAGAGTTGATGCGCTCTTCCGGACTGAAGACATCGTTTGTCCATTTATATTCATTAAGGAAGCGGGTAAAAGCCTGCTCCATATCCGAAAACACCTGGCGGTCCTGCGTCTGGATACGCTCCGAGTTAACAACAACTTTACAATTGAGTTCTTGTGCATACAAATGCATGCTGATCATGCAGAATACAATAACAAAGAAGGAAAAGTTTTTCATTTTAAAGATTCTGTTATTGCGTTTACAATATCTTTAGCTACAGCTTTTTTTGATTTGAGCTCAAAATCGACAATTTTTTCCTTTTTATCCAATATCCGGACCTTATTTGTATCATGTCCGAAGCCGGCGCCTTCATCGCGGAGGGAATTAAGCACGATCAGATCGAAG
Source organism: Cyclobacteriaceae bacterium (assembly GCA_050288525.1). GTDB lineage: Bacteria > Bacteroidota > Bacteroidia > Cytophagales > Cyclobacteriaceae > JBNKDZ01. Next base: position 7,123 of record JBNKDZ010000166.1, on the reverse strand, counting down.
TTTTTACGCTTCAGTTTATCTTTGGCATTTTCGAGTTCATTGCTTGTCTCAAGTGCAAATCCGACAATAATCTGCCGATCTTTTTTTTGTGCCCCAAGCGTTGCTGCAATATCTATGGTCTTAACAAGTGAAAGATCCAGGGTTTCGCTGGTCTTTTTTAATTTATCCGGATGCAGTATTTCCGGTTTGTAATCTGCCACGGCCGCTGCAAGTACTGCAATATCCGTTTCACTGAAACGATCTGTGCAGGCATTTGCCATCTCTTCGGCAGTCTGTATATGTACCACCTGTACATCCGGTTCTTCTGTTTTTTGATTTGATGGTCCGCTTATGAGTGTCACCTCCGCCCCCTGACGTGCCAGTTCATCTGCTATAGCATATCCCATTTTTCCGGAAGAATGATTTCCGATAAACCGAACCGGGTCAATAGGTTCATATGTCGGTCCGGCAGTTACGAGGGCCTTTTTTCCCCGGAGTGTTTGTTTTTGGAAAAAAAAATTCCGTACGTACTCCACTATCTCCTCAGGCTCAGCCATACGGCCTTCGCCTACCAATCCGCTGGCAAGCTCACCATGGGCAGCATTGATAATGGTATTGCCATACGATTTTAAGGAATTGATGTTTGCCTGGGTAGAAGGATGCTGATACATATCCATATCCATTGCCGGAGCAATACATACCGGACAACGTGCTGAAAGGTAAACAGCCGTAAGCAAGGTGTCACACTGTCCGTTGGCAAATTTGGAAATGGTATTTGCCGTAGCCGGCGCAACCAGAAACAGGTCGGCCCATAGCCCCAGTTCCACATGGCTGGACCATTCTCCGGTCTTTTTTTCAAAGAAATCGGAAATTACCGGATGTTTTGATAAGGTAGATAAGGTAAGAGGACCGATAAATTCTTTTGAGGAAGGAGTCATTATCACTTTGACATCAGCTCCTTCCTTAACAAATAACCGTACTAATTGTGCAGATTTATACGCTGCAATGCTACCTGTAACTCCGATTATAATATTTTTACCCCGGAGCATGGTATTACTAGTAGATGCTTTGAGATTCTTCTTCTTCATTAAACCTGAACCGCAGCTTATCTTCAATAAATTCTTCTGTCGCTACAGTGGTCGGTTTCGGCATCCTTTCATAAAACCTTGATATTTCAATTTGTTCACGGTTTTCAAAGATCTCTTCGAGGTTGTCAACCGTAGTAGCAAACTCGGCAAGTTTTGAGCTAAGTTCTTCTTTTACTTTAGCAGAGATCTGACGTGCACGTTTTGAGATCACAGCAACCGAAGCATATACATTACCGGTTGGCTTTGCAAGTCTGTTCAGGTCTCTTGTAATTAATGATGCATTATTTGCCATAATATATTTGTTATAATTCGTTTTCTTTCAGTTTTTCTATTTCATCAATACTGGTAGAATAATAATCCTGGACCTCTTTGAGGTATTTGCTTTCCGGATAATTATCTATGAATGATTCATATCTGTCAATACAATCATAATACCGTTCCCTCTGTTTGGATGGTATGCTTGCTTTTGCATATTCATACGTCGAAAGGATCAGATAGTACAAAGCATCCTCCACAAGCTTTGAGTCCGGATAATCTTTTATAAAGTTATCAAGCGCAATTCTTGCAGAAAACATATTGTTCAGTGTAAAGTACAATTTTGCATTCTCAAATTCTTTCTTTTCCAGTTTTTCCATTGACTGGGCCATCACTTCGATCGCTTTTTCCCTGTATTCGCTGGTGGGATAGCGGTTGAGAAATTTCTGAAGTGATTCTATGGCTTCCACCGTGCTTGTCTGATCAAGGTTATAACTGGGTGATTGCTTATATAACGCATACCCATTCATATACAATGCTTCCTGTGCATGTTCACTCCGGTTGTATGTGTCATGGAATTTTTTAAAATAATGCGATGCTACCAGGTATTGTTTCTGATAAAAGTGTGCATAGGCATAATAAAAATCTACCATTTCAGCTTCTTTGGTCCCTTTAATGAAAGGTTTAATATCATCAAAGAGCAATACCGATCGGTAATAATCCTTTTTCTCATAGTATCGGATTGCCGCCTCATATTTCGCTTTCCAGTCGTCGCTGCGTTGTATCCGTCTGAATTCACTCCTGCAGGCAGTAAAAACCACTAATAATGAGACAATTATGTATTTTATGAATATTTTTTTAAACATAAGGGTGCAAATATAAACCTGTAACGTTTAATAAACAATAATATTTGATATGTGTAATCAGGGAATTTGCCGAAGAAAGGTACAAATTTACGGTTCTTTTTGGTCGTTTTTCAAGTTTTCCCTAGGAATCTTTTCATTATTTTCTGTTTTTTCCTGATCTGTTTCATGCTCGGCACCTTTCTCTTCTCCATTTTCTTTATTATCCATAAAGCTCAGCATTTCCTCAAGCTTTGGCCGTTCTTCTGTGCTCCACACAAATTCTTCCAGCATTTTCTCTTCTTCTTTCAATTCATGTGGCGGAATGAACAATCCCTCTGTGCCCACATAGAAATTAATTTCCTTTGGTCGGTTTTCTTCAAAAAGGATCTTCATGTTTGCACAGATCACTTTATTCATGCCGATAAATTCGTTGGTTTTATCGTCCAGTACAAAATATAAGCTTTCACCATTTCCGGTCACATCAACCCAGTCGATCGCATTATTTTTAAAATAAGCTACCATTTTACGTCCTTTGACCTGGTTGTAATTATTAATGGTATCCTGTGAGATGATAAAGGAATTGATACGTGTATTCATCTGGTCAATGGATCCGTTGGCGATCCGGATGTTTATGGAGTCGGCAGAGATCTGGCTTGTCTCATTCCACAATACCGGATTGGTATACATATACATAGTCGAATCTCCAACAAAATATGCGAGGGAATCGGATTTCCCCTGCAGGTCACTTTTAAAGATCTTTACGTTGTGGTAAGCGAGCAGCCGTTTGTTTACCGCCAGGCTGTCATCGATTGAGACAAGGGTATCCGATTTCATGTATAGCGTGTCCCCTGACATATTTTTCTTAAATAACGCATTACCATAAACTTTCGCTATTCCGGACCTGTCCCAGAACTTTGCTTCATCTCCGGTAATAATGATGCTGTCTTTCTTAACTCTAATCCGAACATCTCCTTTGGCGGAATAATATTGTTCGGCATTATTCAGTAGGATCTGCGTAGCTGTCATATGATACTCATCCGTATCCACTTCCCCTTTAAGAAAAGAATATGAATCACGTGATGTATCAAACTCACTCCCGTCATCAGCATACATCACATCGCCTTTGGCTGTGGTAATCTTTGTTTTAGTTGTTGTTTTAGCCCTTTTAGTAATAATGTTATAGAAGAGATCCTGTGATTCGAGGGTATAGTCGGGGTTGGTCAGTTTGATGTCATTACGGAAGTTCATCATTTTGTTTTCGGTGTCATACGTGCCGTTCACACTTTGCAGCCGGTTTACACCATCCACGATCTCTCCTCCGTTAAAATAGGTTGCTGACTTATTGGTCATGTCATAGTCGAGATTTTCTGTGTAAAGACGTATGGAATCGTCGATATAAACGACATTACCTCTTAACTCCGCCACCTTATTGTCTCCGTTGTAATAAAGTTTGTCTGAAGTAATATCCACAGAATCTTCCATGTCATGTATCTTTACTTTTCCGAATGCCTCAAGTTTATTATCCTTTTTGAAAAAAATAGCCGAATCGCAATGGATAACCGTCTTCTTCTGGGTGAATTTCACATCACCGATCAGCTTTTGATAACTTTCTCCATTGCGGGTACCGCCTTTAAGTACCTTTGCTTCATATTTTAGCTTATCTCGTTTCTGGGCCACCAGGGGGCCTGATAGAAAGCTAAAAAGAATTATAAAAACCGGAATTAATTTTGTTACTTTCAATCGTTTGTAATTTCGTGGCAAATTTAATGAATATTATGCAGCAATAATTATGCTGGAAAGATTTTTAACATTTATTAAGAAAGAACACTTGTTTTTTTCACACCAAAAGATCCTTCTGACGGTCAGCGGAGGCATGGATTCGGTGGTTATGACTTCGTTATTTCAGGAAGCAGGGCTTCAGTACGCCATTGCCCATTGTAATTTCGGACTTCGTGGTGATGAATCGGACGGCGACGAGCAATTTGTCAGGGATCTGGCCCGGAAATATAACGTAAAAATATTCTGCAGCCATTTTGAAACCGGAAAATACGCTGATCAGCATAAAATCTCCATCCAGATGGCTGCCCGGGATCTGAGGTATGATTGGTTTGAAACCCTTTGTGATGAATACTCTTTTGATTTTTTTGCCTCAGCACACCATCTGAACGATTCGGCTGAGACCATCCTCTTTAATCTTACCAAAGGAACAGGTATTTCAGGTCTGAGGGGTATGCTTCCCAAAAACGGAAGGCGTATTCGCCCGCTTCTTTTTGCCACACATAATGATATTGCTGAATATGCTGCTAAAAAACAACTTACATGGAGAGAAGACAGCTCCAACAGCTCTGTAAAATACCACCGGAATCTGATCAGGCATAAGGTGATCCCCCTTCTGAAAGAAATAAATCCGAACTTCGAAGCAACCCTGAGCTCTACGATAGAACGGCTGAGCGCTGTTGAGACGATCTACAACAAATTCATTGAAGAATCCGGAAGAAAGCTTGTTGAAGAAAAAAACAATACAGTATATATCCGGATACGCTCGTTGCTTGAACATACGGAACCATTGATTATATTATTTGAGCTGACCGAACCATATGGTTTCAGTTATCAACAGGCAAAAAACATACTTGATGCATGCCAGGGTCAGCCCGGCAAGCACTTTTTTTCAAGAAGCTATATGTTGAATATTGATAGAGAACATATCATTATAAGTCAGAAGCTGAATATCGGAAACGCCGTTCTTGAGATACAAAAACCATTAAAATTAATAAATTACGAGGATTTTTCGCTTCACATGGACATAATTGACAGAGATCAGGTCTCCTTTGAAGAGGGAGAAAACACCGCTTATTTTGATAACGACCTCCTGCAATATCCGTTAGCTGTACGCCCCTGGTCAGAAGGAGATGTTTTTCAACCGTTGGGCATGAAAGGAAAAAAAAAATTAAGTGATTTTATTATTGACCGGAAAATTCCGTTGAATAATAAAAAAGATGTTATTGTTTTATTTTCAAAAAACGATATTATTTGGGTAATTGGTCATAGAATTGATGACAGGTATAAAATTACTTCATCTACAAAGCATGTTTTAAGGATCCGGAAAAAATGATTAATCCATTTAAAAAGTCATATACACCAAAAGAACTGAATACCTTCAGGTATCTTTCAAGGATCAAGCTTTTTGAAAGGCTCAACTACAAGGAGATGTCTTATTTCCTTCCGTATTTTTATCTTCGCGAATACAAACACGATGAAGTAGTTTTCTTCCGGAACGATCCCAGCAATGCTCTTTACCTGGTAAAAAGCGGCAAGATCTCCATAAATATTGATATAAACGACGGGTTTGAGTTGCTTGATATCATTAAATCGGGAGGTGCCTTCGGAGAGAATGCCTTACTGGATGAGACAACCCGTACCTACAATGCCATTGTTCATTCCGAACGATCCGAATTGTATGTGTTGCCAAAGGTCAACATCAATGAGTTGTTTGAAGGCCATCCGAATATCCGCACAAAAATGATGGAAGGCCTTGCTGAGTTGTACAATCAATTCAATATTAACCTGTTTAAAGGATACAAAAATTCCTACGGTTTCTTTAATCTCGGGCAGATATTTAAATAAGTATTAACAGAACTATACATCTGTCATTTTTTAATAAAGGAATAATGTAATAATTTTTCTTAATCTTCTATTATTCCTAACTTTGCACACGATTTTTCAGACGATTCAAAAAACTAAATAAAAATTCGATACATATGAAAATAACCGTAGTAGGAGCAGGAAATGTCGGAGCAACTTGTGCTGACGTATTGGCATACAGAGAAATTGCCAATGAAATTGTAATAGTTGATATCAAGGAAGGCCTTGCTGAAGGAAAAGGACTGGATATCTGGCAAAAAGCCCCGATAAACTTGTATGATACCCGTACTGTAGGATCTACCAATGATTATTCTAAAACTGCTGGTTCGGAAGTTGTGATCATCACCTCCGGATTACCAAGAAAACCTGGCATGAGCCGCGATGACCTTATTTCTACAAATGCAGGCATCGTAAAATCTGTTACAGAAAATGTGGTCAAACATTCTCCTGAAGCAACAATAATCGTTGTTTCAAATCCTTTGGATGTTATGACATATCAGGCACATCTGGTATCCAAACTTCCACGCACAAAGGTTATGGGTATGGCAGGTATTCTTGATACTGCCCGGTACAGAGCTTTTCTTGCTGAAGCATTAAATGTTTCTCCAAAAGATATTCAGGCCGTTCTTATGGGAGGACACGGTGACACCATGGTTCCGCTTCCAAGATATACAACTGTTGGAGGTATCCCTGTAACAGAATTGATTGACACTGACACGTTGAATAAAATTGTTGACAGAACAAAAACAGGTGGTGGCGAACTGGTAAAATTGATGGGAACTTCCGCTTGGTATGCACCAGGTTCGGCAGCAGCTCAGATGGCAGAAGCTATTGTTAAAGATCAAAGACGTGTATTCCCTGTTTGTGTACAACTTCAGGGCGAATATGGCATCGACAACTGTTATCTGGGAGCTCCTGTAATCCTTGGTAAAAACGGTATCGAAAAGATCATCGAACTTGATCTTAACGAAGAAGAAATGAAATTACTTAAAACTTCCGAAGGTCACGTTCGGGAAGTTATGGAAGTTCTTGATAAAATGAATTAAAAGATCTTCTTTCAAAATATCGAAAGCCGGGTAAGCAGCCCGGCTTTTTTTGTATGTCAGTATTATCAAAAACCACAGACTCCATGTCAACAGAAATATTTCTCGCCTCCTCATCATCCGGAAGACTGGAATTTTCGTTTGGTTTATCCAAAGCAATAGATGGTGCAATTACAAGAGCTACGATCGACATTAGCTTAAGTAAGATATTGAGAGACGGACCTGATGTATCTTTAAACGGGTCACCAACGGTATCTCCGACGACGGCTGC
>JBNKDZ010000165.1:0-7312 GCA_050288525.1 Cyclobacteriaceae bacterium | reverse complement strand
ATATCAATCCGGATGATGGAGTACGTTTAGGGTTGACAAATGTGTATACGATTTATGGCTTTAACCGGAATCCATTCACACAGCAACATACCTTGAAAGGAGCTGTTTATATGGCTTCTCATAGTTTTGACCTCAGCTATTCAGGCGAATTTGCAAATCTGATCAATCAATGGAACGGCCAGATCCATGCATATATAACCAGTCCTAAGTATACCGTTAATTACTTCGGGACAGGAAATGAGACTTCTATCGATCCCAAACAGGAAGAGGATTACAACAGGGTACGGTATGAAACACGAAAGATCGTTCCTTCCCTGGTACGAAGAGGGCAATTGGGCTCTGTTTTTAAAATCGGTTTCCTCTATCAATCTGTAGAAGTGGAAGAAACACCCGACAGATATATCAGCGAACCAGGTGCGGTGGATAATCCGGATATTTTTAATGTCCAGCATTTTGCCGGCGCTGAGGTATCGTACGAATTTAAAAACCTGGATGTGCCGGTCTTTCCGGTCAGGGGCATGTGTATGGACCTCCTGACAGGCTGGAAATACAATCTGAATAATCCGGACAAAAAATTCGGTTATATCCTTCCTTCCATAAGTTTCTTTTATCCGCTGGAAGGATACGGAAAAGTAGTTTTGGCCACCAAACTAAAAGGACGGATCACAATCGGGGACGGCTATGAAATTTACCAGGGAGCATACATTGGGGGATCAAACGGTCTGAGGGGATTCAGAGATGAACGGTTTAACGGCAGGAATTCCTTTTATCAGAATTCAGACATAAGAATAAACATTGGTAAAGTCCGGAACAACATTTTTCCGATGGAATACGGCATTTACGGAGGCTTTGACTATGGAATGGTATGGGTGGAGAATGATACATCAGACGTATGGCATACTTCTTATGGCGGAGGGTTATTTATTAATTTCTCGGATTTTACATTGGCAAATGCTTCACTATTCCACTCTGCAGATGGCAACAGATTTCAGTTTGCAATAGGTTTAAACTTTTAACAAATAATAAACTCCAAAAATTATGGAACCGAAACTTAACAGAAGAACCTTTCTGTCAAAAAGTACTAAAGCCGGTGTAGCGGCATGTGCACTGGCCTGCTGCCCGATGATCGCACAAGGCGGTGTGTTTTCCGGACTATTTTCGGATGATGACATCCCTGACCCAAAAAAACTGACCTATTGTGGCTTTATCTGCAAAGATGACTGCAAATTTATGGTGGCAAGCATAAAAAATGATTCGGAACTTAAGAAAGAAGTGTACGATGAATGGAAAATGAAAGAAAATCACAACATCGATTTCGATCCGGACAAGATCTTTTGTTTTGGATGTAAAAATGAAGAAAAACCGATGGGCATCCTCCTGCAAAAATGTACAGTACGCGCCTGTGTCATTGAAAAAAATCACGATTGCTGTATTGAATGCAAGGAACTTACAGACTGTGAAAAAGATCTCTGGAGCCGTTTTCCTGAATTTAAGAAACAGGTCATCGGAATGCAGCAAAAATATTTTGAATCCAAAGGTTAATTCATTTTGAGAAAATTGGCAGGGATTATCTGTTCCCTGCCTTTATTTTTGCTTTTGAGAAATTATCTGGTCTGAACATTTCCCAGATCAAATGTCGCGTCCTGATATTTAGAAATGGTTTTAATGGCTTTCTTAGCCTCAATAGAGCCGTTGTCAATGTTGAGTTTACTGCTTCCTCGCATTATAATTGCTCCCGGGCTACTCTCAGTTGTAGTTATGTCAGCATCTATGATATGGACATTTGCCTGATTATACAATACCAACGTCTGAATATTATTTTCAACCTGTAAATGTGCTATAGTCACCTCACAGTCATCCCTGAAAGAAATTACTTCACCCTGATGTTGCGATTTTTTAGCTTTTAATGAATCAATACGTGTCCGGCTTTTTCCCTTAAATTCAAAAGATGTCGTTTCAGCAACAATGTTACCAATAGCATTTTGACTTTCATCCAGAATGATAAAGGAAGAATTCCCGATTGTCAGCCTGTCAAATGTATTAATACTGTTTTCAATACATTTAACTTTTGAATTTTTTACTGAACTACCTGTAATGGATAATTGGGCATGTTTACTTGAGTAAATGGTGCAACTGTCGAGAACACAATTTATGATCTTAAGTTCTGAAGTCCCTCTGAGATTGATCACAGCTCCCCGGATGGTTTTATCCCTGATGATATGTTTGTCAGAATCTTTATTGAAATTTCCTTGTCCATCCCATGAAGAACCTGAAGTGGTATTATTTGAATTAAACCGCAAAACAATACTATTTCCATACTGATGATCAGCGTACACCAATACCTGAAACGACATAGAAATAATCATATAGGTTAGGATCAGCTTTGACACATTTCCGATATTCACAGCCTCGGTAAATTGAAAACTATTCACTGCAACAGTAGTAAGCGGATCATCACCATCCCAGGTATAAAAACTACTCATCCATGAACTGTTTTTAAAATGAGAAAATGCCATAAATCCCGGAAGCAAAACGCCCCCGATAGGGATAAAACTTGCTAAAAACGGAACTACCGTGTTTGTCCCGATCTGGAGATAGCTCATTTTTTTATCTGCTCTCTTTATGAAAATGCCCAACGAAACAAGACCGGTAAGCACGATAATGAAATAGACAGCAAATGAAACGATCACATGCAGCTTTTCCGGATTCATTTCACTAAAAACAGTCCAGACAGGATCTGAATATCTCAATATTGTGTATACAAAATATCCAAGGGCAACAATGGACAAAAAAATACAGGCTTTGCTAATTGTTAACAAATGGCCATATTTCTCTTTGCATTTTTCAAAACGTATCTGGCTTTTTTCTTCTTTTGATAATTTTTTGGGAAGTTCTGCTCCACATTCTTTGCAAAACTCAGCGTGGTTCTTATTCTTTTTACCACATTCAACACACTTATTCATGTTTTTTATAGTTAGTTAGTATTGATTTAAAAAATCCATATTTCAACAGGCCAAAAATTAAATATTCCATTACTTTGTCTCCACACTTCCAAGATTTAACATCGCATCCTTATCTTTGGCAATGGTTTTATAAGCTCCCTTCGCATCAATGGAGCCGTCTTCAATATTCAGCTTACTTTTTCCAAAAATTCTGATCGCAGCACTTGTTCCGGTTGTCTTTAGGTCTATATTCCTGATATTTATATTCGCCTGATTGTATAGAACAAACGCCTCTTTATTATTTTCAACCTGTAAATTTGCTATAGTCGCCTCACAATCATCCCTGAAAGAGAGTACTTCACTACGATATGCTTTTTTGGCTATTAAGGTATCAATATTTGTTTTGCTTTTTCCTCTGAAATCAAAAGAGGTAGTTTCTGCAACAATGCTTCCTATATCATTCTGACTTTCATCCCTAGTATCAAAAGAAGAATTACTGATAGTCAGACTATCAAAGTAATTCATACTTTTCCCGGTACAACTCACATTTGAATTTATTATTGAACTACCTGTTATTGATATTTTTGTATTTTCATTTGCATAAACCGTACAGCTGTCAAGAATGCAATTCACTATTTTAAGCTCTGAAGCACCCCGGAGATAAATCATAGATCCTCTGATGGTTTTATCCATAACGATATGCCTGGAATATTTTTTATCAAAATTGCCTATCCCGTCCCAATTAACATAGGAAGTTGAATCATATGTAGAAAATCCGGAAGCAAGGGTATTCCCCAAATGATAATCGGCAAATACAAATACCTGAACAGACATGGATATAATCAAAAAGGCCACGATCATTTTTGATACACTTCCGATTTTAGCAGCTTCTGTAACTTTGTAATTACCACTTGCCACAGCTATATGTGGATCCTGTCCCTTCCATTCATAATAACCTACCAGTGATTTGAACTTAATAAGTTGATAAACAATAAATCCCGGAAATATTAAACCACCAACAGGAGTGAAGCTTACAACGAATGGGATCAACGTACTTGTTCGTATCTGGGAATAGCCAATGCGGTTATCCATTCTGTGTATATACATTCCCAGCACAATAAGACCAGTCAGAACAATAAGGAAAAAACCCGCAAAAGATATCAGCAGATGGATCTTTTCACTGTTTAAATCATATACAGCGGTATAAAACGGATCTTTATATCCCAGTATTTTATACACAAAATATCCAAGGGCTACAATAGACGAAAATATGCATACTTTACTGATAGTCAACAAATAAGCATATCTCTCTTTGTTTGCTGAAGAAAAAGCTTTTTGTTTTGGTTTTTTCGGGAGTTCTGCACCACAATTTTGGCAGAACTTAGATAGGTCCATGTTTCTTGAACCACATTTTTTACATTTAATCATACCTGTTTATAGTTAGGGTTATAGATTTAAAAAAACATCAAATTACTTGTCAATAGTCAAAAAATTATATTTCAATGGGTCAAATATAACAATTTAAGGACAAATTGTAAAATTTTACAGCTTTTGCCATATATCCGTCCTTGTTCCTTGCTCCTTGCTCCTTGCCCCTTTTTTAAGTACTTTTGCGAAAATTTTTATGTAATGAAAGCAGAAAAACCTTCCATACCTAAAGGAACGAGAGATTTCAGTCCTGAAAAGATGCTGAAACGAAATTTTATTTTTAATACCATACGCAAGGTCTTCGAGAAATGCGGATATCAGCCGCTCGAGACACCTGCAGTAGAAAACTTATCTGTCCTGACAGGCAAATATGGTGATGAAGGAGATCAGCTTTTATTTAAGATCCTGAATTCCGGTGACTTTTTATCTAAAACGAGGGGGGACGATGTGGAGAAAGGCTACAAACACCTGACAAAAAAAATTGCTGAGAAAGGTCTGCGCTATGACTTAACGGTTCCGTTTGCACGATATGTGGTCATGAACAGAAACGATATAACCTTTCCATTTAAAAGGTATCAGATACAACCTGTGTGGAGAGCTGATAAACCCCAAAAAGGCAGGTACCGTGAGTTTTATCAATGTGACGCTGATGTGGTAGGAACGAACTCGCTGGTATGTGAGGCTGAAATCATTCAGATGATCAACGAGGTATTCGGAGATCTGGGTATCACCGACTTCACCATTAAACTGAATAACCGGAAACTTCTGATGGCTATTACTGAATTGATTGGAGCCGAAGGAAAGGAAACAGCTTTTTGTGTAGCTATTGATAAGCTGGATAAGATCGGAAGAAAAAAGGTAGAAGAAGAAATGCTCCAAAACGGCTTTTCTGAAGAGGCGATCAAAAAAATGGACCCGCTCTTTTCGTTGTCAGGAGACAATACAAATAAAATCAACCAGATCAAAGCCATGCTTTCGGAGTCCCCAGCCGGATTAGAAGGCGTGCATGAACTGGAAGAACTGTTTAAATTCCTTGATGCCTTCAACATCGATGACCCGCACATTGATATCGATATCACATTAGCCAGGGGATTGAGCTACTATACCGGAACGATCATTGAGGTTAAAGTAAACAACGCTACTCTGACCAGCAGCGTTAGTGGCGGCGGCCGGTATGATAACCTGACAGGTGTATTTGGGATGGAAGGCGTCTCCGGGGTAGGTATTTCCTTTGGTGTCGACCGTATCTATGATGTTATGGAGGATCTGGACCTGTTCCCGAAAGATCATGTTTTGTCCACAAAGGTGTTACTCATACCATTTGACAACGAATCAATGTTAAAAGCGTTGAGTATTTTATCTGAGCTGAGGAGTCATAATATCTTTGCGGAGGTATTCCCGGATATTACCAAACTCAAGAAACCAATGAATTATGCCAATAAAAAGGACATTCCATTTGTTATTTTGATAGGTTCTGAAGAGCTGAAAGCAGAGAAATATGGTTTGAAAGACATGAATAGTGGTGTACAGGAACAATTATCTTTGCCCTCAATTATAGATAAATTGCAATAATCAGCGTTATTTCAGTAAACGCGTGTATTTTTAATAAAAATTAAAGATATCCGGGTAGGTATGACCCAAGTTTTAAGATATATCGTCTTTGGACTGCTTCTGATAGCTGTTTTTGGTTCAAGAGCCATGATCTTTGGCTATGGAGCCAATTTCTCCGTCAATTCCCAAAAAGGCTGTGGCCCTTTTACGGTGGTGATAACCGATCTCTCCGGAGCCCCCGACACTATACCCGTCAACTACAGCTGGGGGGATGGAAGCCCTCTGGATTCGGATACAATTCATACATATACAAATCCTGGCGTTTACAGGATTATCCAGACGGTAGCCAACGGTACACCTCTGCAAATGGATATGTACATCGAAGTTGTGGAAAGCCCGGAACCACAATTTGCCGTTTACAGATGTAAAAACCGGTCCGGAGTAGTACATCTGGAAAATAACAGTTATAATTCCTATTACATTGATTGGGGCAACGGGAATAATCAGACGGGATTGCCCAATGAATGGGTACAACATACCTATGGAAGCACCTCATCCTTCAATATCCTGATAAAAGGCCTGGCAAATGAAACGCAGGGGATCAATGATTCCTCAAACATGCATTGCGCATACGATATAACAGCCTTTACACCCTCCGATAATATTGATCCGGCGGTCCTTAACCGTATTTCAGTCGATAATGAAACCGGATTAGCATGGCTGGAATATGTACTTACTCCAAACACGGGCTATACCATCGAGATTAATGATCCGAGAGCTCCGGGGTATACCGTTCTGGATACCATAGATCAGAATTCAGATCCTGACTCCTATTTAATACGAAACCTGAATACAACAGATACCTACTACTGCTTTCAGATCAACGCTTTCGATCCTTGCGATGGCACTAAGATCTTGTCAAATACAGGATGCAGCATTCAATTGGATGTGGTAGCAGAAAATAACCAAAACCACCTCACCTGGGAGACCTCCTCTACAAACTTCCAGAACTATCAGGTTCTGAAGAACGGATCATCCTATACCACCCTGGCAATTGAAAACCAAAAACAATACATTGATACGGATGTGATTTGTGGCATCGAATATCCATATCAGCTGGTAATGGAAGAGTCCGGCTTTACAAGTATTTCCGATACTGTACGTGTTACGGCCATCTCCACCAATGTACCTGATGCCATTATTGATATCAACGCCAGTGTTGAAGATCAGAATGTACTTCTGACATGGGCAGAACCAATCAATTTTTCAGCCGAAGGATATATTGTTGAGAGGAGCACAGACGGTGTTGGCTTTTCGGTTCTGGATACGATCACAGATCTTTCCTATACCGATACCGGACTGTTCCCCCAGAGTACCCGCTATTATTACAA
>JBNKDZ010000164.1:0-3043 GCA_050288525.1 Cyclobacteriaceae bacterium | reverse complement strand
GACATATAATCGTTAAATAAATTTTTAGGTGCGGTGGCTCCTGTTGGATACCGAATAAAAGAGGGAACCCATTGGGATTCCCCCTGTTATGAATTACTTTCTGATATTCAATTCCTTAAGTATCTTTCGATATCTTTCGATATCTTTGCTATGGAGATAGTCAAGTAATCTACGGCGCTTCCCCACAAGTTTCAATAAACCAAGCCTGGTGGAAAAGTCTTTTTTGTTTACCTTTAAATGTTCTGTCAGATGATTAATCCTATAGGTAAACAACGCAATCTGGGCCTCAGGAGAACCAGTATCCGTTTTTGACTTTAACCGACCATGCTTTTCGAATAGTTCCTCTTTTGTTCCTTTCGTCAAATACATGTTAGCTAAAATTATAATTTAAAAATAAAATCTTGCAAAGATATGTATTACTAGTTTACAAACCAACTAATTGTCGGTCGATAATTTTCCTTTTGACTTTTTAAAATATTTTTTAATACGGAACAGGAGGACATTATAAAAATCCATATCCAGAAGTCGAGCATCATTCTTAGCCTGCCTCAGGAAAAACACGCCAACCGGGAACAGAATTATATTTGCCATCCAGGCTGCCAGAAAGGGTGACATGACATCTCCCCTGGTCCATTTTTCACAAATCATCGATATGACATAAAAGAGGATAAAAAAGCTTATGGATATAAGCACAGGTATACCAAGGCCTCCTCTTTTAATAATAGATCCCAGCGGCGCTCCGATCAGGAACATAATCAGAATTGTAACGGCGGTTGACAGTTTTCGGTAACGCTCATGGAGGAACTTATTTAGTTCGGTTTTGAGATTACTAATTCTGGTAATCTGATTTGACAGACTGTTTTTCAGCAGACGAACATTGCTCAGCGCCTTGGTATAGGCAATCTTATTATATTTATCGGAACTAAGCAGACTATCCAGCACAGTTTTCGGATCCGGTTTTGAAGCTGTCAGGCTATCTTCCTTTGCCAGTGAAGCAGAATCCGTGACTCTTTCATTTATCGGAATCTCCGGATCATTCGGAGGAATATTTTTTATCGCCAACAGGTCCGGATTTTTTATTTTATTATCTGAAGTATCAATAATATCAAGGTCACGATCCCTTATGTCCGATTTGGCACTAAGGGTTTCAAATTTGCGGTTGCTTGTCTTCCTGTTCTCCTTTCTAATATTTCGTATGGAATCGCGGATGCGTGACCGATCGTTTTTCAGTGAATCTTTTTCTTGCTGATTTTCATGTTGTTCCGACTTATCCAGGGAATCTTTTGACATTGCAAGCATTTTATCACGTTCCTGCAGCTCTTTTTCCCGTTGTTCGGCAATCTTTTCGTACAATTCACCTTTCACTTCATGTACACTGTAATCCAGATACTTAAGGCTTTCAAGCTGGGTAGAATTCATCATTTTTTCAAGTTCGATCTCCATGGAGTCCGTATCGGCCTTTAGTTGTTCGGTATTCTTCATCAGTTTATTACTGGCAAAAAGCTTTATATCTGTACGCTTTAAGCCGAATGATGTCAGGTCAAACATCATTTTACTCTTTTTAAACTCATTACGAACAAAGGGTTCGGGCACTTTTTTCAGTGTATTTCTTCTTTTTGCTTTTTGTTCGGTAAAACTATTTCCGTTATAGAGTTCGAGAACAAGATATCTGCCACCCATAACATTATACATCTGACCTGAATCAGCCAGTATCACTTCATTATTTCCGATATTATTGGAATGATGGTAAATGATGATATCTTTTAAAGACCGGTCATCCGGAAATTTCTTATTAACCTTGATACTATAATTTTCGATTCCGTTATAAAAAGCTCCTTCTTTCAATTCCATGGAAGGTTTCATTTGCTTCACGTCATACAGGAGGCTAAATGCCTGAAGATTTGCTTTAGGTACGATATAATTGTTTGAATAAAAAGCGGCTATTGTCAATCCGAGAGAAAATATAAATATTGGTACCAATGCACGTATCAGTGAGATACCCGCACCTTTAATAGCAGTCAGCTCAAAATGTTCGCCCAGGTTACCGAATGTCATAAGTGAAGAAAGCAGAACAGCCAGAGGAAAGGCATTTGGCGTCATAAAAACACTAAAATAGAAAATCAGCTTACCAATCACGATCCCATCAAGATCCTTTCCTACAAGTTCATCAAAATACCGTAACATGAACTGTGACAGCAGAATAAAAATCACCACGAAGAATGTCAAAAAAAACGGGCCGAAAAAAGAGCCAATAATCAGTTTATCAATTTTTTTCATTGATGCTTTTCAATCCTGTTGATGTAGGGATAACCCTTTTGTACATAATTTATTGCAAAAATAAGGGAATAAAATCAACCACCAACAGTTTCTTTGAGGGCTTGTAATAAATTTTCCCAAACTTCATATTGCTCTTCTTTATCCTCGAAATCCGAAAATTCAACCACTTTCACAAAAGTAGTTTGTGTCAGTTCATTTTCATCCAGTTTAAACTCAATATAATTTGGATTTTCATTTTCGGTTCTGTCTTTATTCAGGAAAACAAACTTGGTATATGAATTTGTGCGATGTCCAACCATTTTAGCTTTATGATCATCCCCTTCCCATATAAAATTGAAAACACCATCTTCATCAATATTTACATCGTCAGCGAACCATTGTGCTAATCCGCTGGCAGAAGTAAAATACGGATAAAGCATCTTTTTTGAGGCATTTATTTCGTATTCAAAAGTAAATTTTGACTTATCCATATTCACATTATTAATGAAAGTCAATATATAATATTTATATCAACTAACAAAATTCTTTTTAATAGGCATTGGTATTATTCAGGATATTTGTATGTTTGCACTCCCAATCAGAGGCGAGGTAGCTCAGGTGGTTAGAGCGCAGGATTCATAACCCTGAGGTCGCGGGTTCAATTCCCGCCCTCGCTACTCAAATCCCTCACAATTCTCATTCTTTTACTTCCCAGATAATCTTATAAATACTTCAAAAAATCGCGCACAGCGATAATACTTTTAATAAATTTTCAATTATTTGGCTA
>JBNKDZ010000163.1:0-18471 GCA_050288525.1 Cyclobacteriaceae bacterium | reverse complement strand
CTGTAACATCATTCCTGAAATATTTTGAAACAGAAAACCTGATGCTTTCATGTTTTGCAAATGCTTTCTTACCTCCTTCCGTTGTAATTTTTTTTACTGATGCTCCCTCCTGATCCTCTTCGTCATCCTCCGTTATATGTCCGGCAAGCACTGCCAGCGATTCTTCATCGACCAGCGGATTTACCAACGGGGCCATTTCGATATTGCCGTTTTCAATTTGCTGATCCCCCAATGGCGGAGGGTCCTGACCGCTCATCAGTATGGTGATTTTCCCGCCCAGGGAGCAGGTAGCCGAAGAATCATCAAGCAGGATCTTTCCTCCGTTGCCCAACACCACATTTTCATACGGATCATTCCATTTCGTAATGGCCGGAACGCATGCATTGCCTGAGGGAGGTTTCAGACTACAGGTGCCAAAGGTTTTTTTCTCGAACGGATTTCCGATGTCCAGTGTATTGGCGACCAGCTTTTCGGCCCCCTCACTGTCGTTGATAAAATATTTTTGCTGGCTCAATACCATCAGCTTATCCGGAGAAGCCCCTTTATCACACCGGCATAAGGCACCCTGGCAAACCAGGTATTTTGAGTCTGAAGAACCGGAAGATGTCGTAGCATCTGCCGGATCCTCCTGGTTTGCATTTTCATTGTTTTCAGCAACGCCTGTTCCGTTTATATCTTCCTTATCGTCTGTTTGATTGTAACTCATTTTTACTTGCTTCGGATGTTGATGTATAATTTTTTAATGTCTGTCCTTCCGAACTTTAGTGTCCTGGTGATTTCGAGATCAAGTATCCTGCCCGTATTTTTATCAAAATCAGCTTTTCCGTTCAACTCTCCTTTGATATCCTTCTTTTGATCAGGTTCTATCCATCTGCGATGTTTCATATGCTCCAAAATCCGGTGCTTTTCCTCTACTGAAAGCAAATCAGCTCCTGACACAGACATTTTATAAAAATCGGCATGATCCTCAATGGTCCGCTCCTCCAAAAAGGGGATATCCTTTCCTCCAAAAAAATTAAAGGCATACGTCTCATCCTTGTTCCATCCCCACACATAGTACATCCGGTAATAATTGTTGAACCATACATTATAAAACGGGTCTCTCCGGATGAAAAAAAGTATGGATTCAGGATTTGAAATATGGGCATCCATTATGTTGACCAGATCATATACTTTATCGCCTGAATACTTCTTTTTTACCTCTTTTTTGATGGATTGCCATTCTTTCAGAATAAATTTATAATTCCGGATACCAAGCAGGTCGCCACTGTCATTCACACTGAATTCAAGCCTGTTCAATACACCTGCCAGACGGTTATTTATATCATTAAAAACAGATGATCCTTTATTGTCATTCAGCTTCATTCCGGATTTCTGAAACCGGTAGGCAAACAAACCTTCTTCAGTTTTTTCACACATGATCTGCATGTTAAAACCAAGATTGTTTCTTGCCGGTTTCGGGAAAGCTGCATCTACAACTATGCTGATATTATAGTTTGCTGATGTTTTCCATGCTTTTTGCCGGAGATCTATTTTATATGGATCGTTGCTTTCCATTCTTTACAAAAAAATAAGTTGGTTTTGGCGCAAAATGATTGTGATGAGTCAAAATCCATCCGGAAAAAAATGTGGTTTTGTGAATTCATGTTATACAATTCTCAGGTTATACACAAAAAATACTAAAAATAAAATCACACGGGTTGATGTAGTTTTTATATAAAACGAACCAAAAATTATATTATTCTATCCGTAGAAACAAATTTAACACAGAATACGTTAATAATAACCCTGTAAAAATATAACAAAATATCTCGTGATTAACATTATGCACTCTAATACTGTTTAAAATTCTGCTTCGGATGAAAAAAGGAACCAGGAATATTACTCAGAGCATAGCACAAAGCATGTGGGTTCATATCAAAATCACCTCCATATTCATACCAGACGGTCAATTTCTTTCGGAAATTTTGACGAAAACGCCTGTTTTCGTGACTTCAAAAACAATTTTTAGTAATTTCAAACAATTAACAGAAAACTGATAATTGTCAATTTTTTTGTTAATTGGTATATCTACATTTGTAGCTTGTCTTAAGAGCTAGGGGAACATGGCTAAAGAAAATGAAAGCAGTTCGATAGAACACAGAGGAGTAATTCAAAGTGTTTCATCATCGACTATTAAGGTAAATTTATTAAATGTAGCCGCATGTTCATCATGTCACGCTAAAGCTGCGTGCTCTGTTTCCGAAGTAGATAATAAAGTGATAGAGATACTAAATACCGGAGGAAATTTTATCAAAGGTGAACATGTACGTGTTCTGTATGAAAAAACACTAGGACCCAAAGCCCTCTTGCTGGGGTATCTTCTTCCTTTCTTTGTTGTATTTGCCACACTTATGATCTCCTGGAACATTTCAGGAAATGAGGTTGTATCAGGATTATTGTCGCTGGCATCCCTGATACCCTACTATGCCGGACTGGCATTATTCAGAAATAAATTAAAAAAAGTTTTCAGGTTTAGAATTACCAGAGATTGATATAAAATTATGAGTCAGACGATCCTTTTAACGGTTGGGTCTATTACTATTTTGGGCTTTCTTTCTGCCGCCATCCTTTATTTTGTGGCCAGCAAGTTCAAAGTCTATGAAGACCCGAAAATAGATGAGGTGGAACAGGCGCTGCCCAATACCAATTGCGGCGGTTGCGGTCACCCCGGGTGCAGGGCTTTCGCAGAAGCATGTGTGAAAGCAGATGACTTGTCGGACCTGCACTGCCCTGTAGGAGGTAATGAAACGATGCAAAATGTTGCCGGCATTCTGGGTATGGAAGTAGAAGAACGGGACCCGTATATCGCCGTTGTACGATGTTCAGGCTCGTTCGAATACCGTAAAAAAGTAAATGTTTATGATGGCGTTGCAAACTGTACCATCGCGCACTCTCTGTACGGTGGCGATACTGATTGCTCCTACGGATGTCTTGGATTCGGCGAATGTGCAGATGCCTGTGACTTCGACGCGCTGCATATGGATGAGAAAACCGGACTGCCGGTAGTCGATGAAAATAAATGTACTGCCTGTAATGCCTGTGTAACAGCATGTCCCCGAAGCATAATCGAATTGCGTCCTAAAGGAAAAAGAGACCGGCGTATTTATGTATCCTGCATCAGTCAGGAAAGAGGCGGAACAGCCAAGAGAGCCTGTGAAGTGGCCTGCACCGGATGCAGCAAATGTGAGAAAGAATGTAAGTTCGATGCCATCACCATTGAAAACTACCTGGCATATATCGATCCGCAAAAGTGTCGTCTGTGCAGAAAGTGTGTAGATGTTTGCGGCTCTCATTCCATTCATGAAATCAATTTTCCTCCCCGAAGGGAACGTCCTGAAAAAACCGAAACGGCTACGGTAGCTACAAAGGTTCAGGGATCCCAGGAAGGAAATATTGAAGTAATGGAAAAAGTAAAGAAAACCAATCAACAGTCCCGGAAAGAAAACTCCGAATCAGACGATAACGCATAAATCAATGAGTTTATCCATACAAAATGGTTTAAAGACATTCTCCTTGGGGGGTGTACATCCGGCAGATAAAAAGATCTCCGCCGGCAAACACATCGAAAAACTACCTCTGCCAAAAATGGTGTCAATCCCCATTTCACAGCATATCGGAGCTCCGGCTAAGCCTGTGGTAGAGAACAAACAAAAGGTCAAAGCAGGACAGGTGATCGCTAAGAGCACCGGTTTTGTCTCCGCAAATATCCATGCGTCCATCTCCGGGACAGTCTTCAAAATTGACAAGGTCATGGATGCTACGGGATATAAACGTGAAAGCATCATCATCAAAGCCGATGATGCCGATGAATGGGAAGACGGCATCGACCTGAGTGATGACCTGAAGAAGGAGATTACACTGGACAGAGAAGCTATCCTGGAAAAGATCGCTGAGATGGGTATTGTAGGATTGGGAGGAGCAACCTTCCCTTCGCATGTAAAACTTGCCGTTCCAAAAGGCAAAAAAGCAGAATTCCTGATCCTGAACGGTGTTGAATGTGAACCTTACCTGACTGCTGACCATCGGCTGATGATGGAAAAAGGCCCCGAAATTATTGTGGGCGCTAAAATACTGATGAAAGCCCTTGAGGTAGACCAGGTAATAATTGGCATTGAAAACAACAAGCCTGATGCTATCAAACGCATGAATGACCTGGTAACAAAAGAAAAAGGCATGCGTGTCCAGCCCTTAAAAGTACAATATCCACAGGGAGGTGAAAAACAGCTGATCAAAGCGGTCATAAACCGCGAAGTGCCTTCCGGAGGACTGCCTATTGACGCAGGAGCAGTTGTGCATAATGTAGGTACAGCATTTGCAGTTTATGAAGCTGTCCAGAAAAATAAACCGCTCGTTGAACGTGTCATCACCGTAACAGGAGATGATGTTAAAAAGCCATGTAACCTGCTTGTGCGAATAGGGACACCAGTTTCTGAACTTATTGAAGCAGCAGGTGGCATCCCTGAGAATACAGGAAAGATCATAAGTGGCGGCCCAATGATGGGCAAGGCGCTTAATTCAGTTGATATCCCCGTGTCAAAAGGCACTTCCGGCATCCTGATCGTACCTGACAAAAAAGCTAAGCGTGGTGATATGAAGCCTTGCATCCGTTGCACCAAATGTGTGCAGGTATGCCCGATGGGTCTTGAACCATACCTGCTGATGACCCTTAGCCGGAAAGAATTATTTGAACGGCTTG
The DNA here is from genome assembly GCA_050288525.1 of Cyclobacteriaceae bacterium. Lineage (GTDB taxonomy): Bacteria > Bacteroidota > Bacteroidia > Cytophagales > Cyclobacteriaceae > JBNKDZ01. The sequence goes on along the minus strand of JBNKDZ010000163.1, from coordinate 13,733 downwards.
AAACGGACAAAGTGCTGGATTGCATCGAATGTGGCTCCTGTTCATTTACTTGTCCTTCCGACAGGCCACTGCTTGATTATATTCGCTTAGGAAAAAAAACTGTCACATCATTAATCAGAGAGAGAAGTAACTCATGAGTACACAATTTTTAACTGTTTCACCATCTCCACACGTACACTCGCAGGAATCAGTAAAAAAACTGATGTATGGGGTGATCATCGCCATGATGCCTGCTATGGTAGTATCGTTTATTGTATTTGGAATGGCTGCTGTAACGGTAACCATCGTTGCGATATTGAGCTGTGTGCTTTTTGAGTACCTCATTACCAAGTTCATGCTTAACAAAGCGCCTGCTATATCCGATGGCTCAGCTATAATCACAGGTATTCTGCTTGCCTTTAACCTTCCGGCAACCCTCCCCTGGTGGGCAGTGGTCATGGGCAGTCTTGTAGCAATTGGTGTTGGGAAGATGTCCTTTGGCGGACTGGGTAACAACCCGTTCAACCCGGCACTGGTAGGAAGGGTATTCTTACTCATATCCTTCCCGGTAGCCATGACAAGCTGGCCTGAACCATATGGCAGCTTTGATGCAAAAACAGGTGCAACACCCCTCGGACTTATAAAAGAAGGATTTAGTGCCCATCAGTCTTTATTTGATCTGGTCGATAAGATCCCTTCATACACCGAACTGTTTTTAGGAGGCATGGGAGGAAGTATTGGTGAGATCTCCGGTCTGGCCTTGTTGATCGGACTGATCTTTATGCTCATCCGGAAGGTCGTAACATGGCATATCCCTGTTGCTGTGGCAGGATCCATGTTTATCTTCTCCGGATTGTTGTGGATGTTCAGTTTTGAAGGACATACCATCATACTGGAGCATCTGAACATAAATATTCCTTTTATCAAATACATGGATACGTCATTAAACCAACTGGTACCGTTTCACATGGCGGATCCTGTGTTCCACCTGTTGGCGGGAGGCGCTCTGCTTGGAGCTTTCTTCATGGCCACCGATTATGTCACGTCACCGATGACGACAAAAGGAATGCTCATTTTCGGTACCGGTATCGGCGTGATCACGATTGTGATCCGTGTTTTCGGAGGGTTCCCGGAAGGGATGTCTTTCGCAATTTTGATTATGAACGGCTTTGTTCCATTAATGAATAAATACATAAAACCGAAACGATTCGGAAACGTAAAAAATGGCTAAAAAAGAATCAACGTTTTTTAATATGGTGTTCAGCCTGGTGGTGATCACCTTCATTGCTTCAACGGCATTGGGATATGTTTACGAACTTACAAAAGATCCTATTGCCCAGGCAAAACTGGCAAAAAAGATCCGCGCCATCGACAAAGTGGTAAAACCTTATGACAACAAGCCGGTCGAGGAGATGTACAAACTTCCTACGCCGGATGGCAGTGACAGTCTGGAGGTCTATCCGGCGAAAAAAGGCGATAAGCTGGTCAGTACTGCAATCAAATCCTATTCATCGAAAGGATATGGCGGAGATGTATGGCTGATGATCGGTTTTCTGCCGGATGGCACTATCAACCAGGTCGCTGTGCTTGAACATAAAGAAACTCCAGGATTGGGTTCAAAAATGGATGATGATGGGTTCAAAAACCAGTTTCTGAATACAAACCCCGGCTCTTTCAAGCTTAAAGTCAAAAAAGACGGAGGGGAAGTTGATGCCCTTACCGGAGCAACAATATCATCCAGAGCCTTTACACAGGCAGTGCAGCTGGCTTTTGATACCTACATGAAAGGAGGCAATAATGAATAATACTCAGAATTTAACTAAAGGTTTCTTTAAAGAGAATGCCGTTTTTGTTCAACTGCTCGGGATGTGTCCTACCCTGGGTGTCACCACTTCGGCTATAAACGGGCTCGGCATGGGACTGGCTACAACCTTTGTGCTGGTAATGTCCAACCTGGCGATTTCACTTATCAAAGGATTTATTCCCGACAAGGTGCGTATTCCTGCTTTTATTGTAGTAATAGCAACCTTTGTTACCATCGTTGACCTTGTTATGGCGGGCTATCTTCCTGACCTCCACGAACAACTTGGATTGTTTATCCCCCTTATCGTGGTAAATTGTATCGTGCTTGGACGGGCTGAAGCTTTTGCCTCAAAAAATACAGTATTGCCTTCAATAATTGATGGCCTGGGTATGGGACTTGGATTCTCCATGGCACTTTTAATGCTGGGCTCGATACGTGAACTCCTTGGTAGTCTATCGATATTTGGCATCCAATTAGCAAAAACAGACGGCATCCTGCTCTTTATCATGCCTCCGGGCGCATTTCTGGCTCTCGGCTTTTTAATTGCTTTAATAAATTATTTAAGAAAAAAATTAGCATAACAGAACAGACATGGAATATATCATCATTGTTTTCTCAGCTATATTTGTAAATAACATTGTTTTAAGTCAGTTTCTTGGCATATGCCCGTTTTTAGGTGTATCCAACAAGGTTTCTACAGCATTAGGAATGACAGGCGCTGTTACCTTTGTAATGACACTGGCTACCATTGTGACATATTTGGTATATCAGTTTGTTCTGGATCCTCTGGAAATCGCATATCTACAGACGATATCTTATATCCTGATAATTGCAGCATTGGTGCAAATGGTGGAGATCATCCTTAAAAAGGTCAGTCCTGCCATGTATCAGGCACTGGGCGTTTATCTGCCGCTGATCACCACCAACTGTGCTATTTTAGGTGTGGCCTTGCTGGTGATACAAAATGAATTCACTTTAATATCAAGTGTGGTATATGCCATCGCCAATGCCCTGGGATTCGGACTGGCACTTACAATCTTCTCCGGAATACGGGAACAAATAGAACTGGTAGACCTGCCGGAAGGTATGAAAGGTGTACCAACAGCATTGGTAGTAGCCGGATTATTATCCATGGCATTTTCAGGTTTCTCCGGTCTAGTTTAACAATTTTTAAAAAAGAAATTATATGGTAAATCTTGGCGTAAAATACATGGGGTTGAATCTGAAAAACCCTGTCATCGTTTCAAGTTGTAGTCTTACACACAGTGCAGAAGGAGTAAAACGTTGTGCGGATGCAGGTGCAGGAGCTGTGGTATTAAAATCCCTGTTTGAAGAACAGATAAATGCTGATGTAAAAGCGCTTGAAGACAAATCGGTGCCTTCATTCCATTCCGAAGAGTATGACTACATCCGGCAGATGGCCCTCAGTACCAATGCTGATGAATACCTCAAGATCATTGAAGACGCCAAAGAAAAAGTCGACATCCCCGTGATTGCCAGTCTGAACTGTATCACAGGTGACAGGTGGACGGAATTTGCCAAGTATATTGAAGCAGTAGGGGCCGATGCTATAGAACTCAACATCGCATTGATGCCCCGTGAGTTTGATGAAGACCCTGAAAAGATCGAACAACACATTTACAATATCGTATCAAAAGTAAAACACAATATCAACATCCCTGTAGCTGTAAAGATCGGGCCGTATTTTACTTCTCTGCCAAGGGTAGCAAAAGGCATCCGAAAGGCTGGAGCCTCTTCATTGGTATTGTTTAACAGATTCTATCAGACCGATATCGACATCCATAAAATGGACCTGGTATCACAAAACAAATACAGTTCTCCGGCTGAGATGTCCAATACCCTCAGATGGGTTTCCATTCTGTATCAGAAAATAGGTTGCAGCCTGGTAGGAAACACAGGTATTCATGATGGAGAAGGACTTGTTAAGCAACTATTGGCAGGAGCAAAAGCTGTAGAAATTTGTTCTACCCTGTATATCAATGGCCTGGGACAGATTAAGATCATGCTTGACGATCTTCAAAAATGGATGATTGACAAAAAATATGAGTCGATTGATGAGTTTCAGGGACGTATGAGTCAGAAGTACTCCAAACAGCCCGAATACTTTGAGCGCCAGCAGTATATCCGGGCGTTGGTAGGGATTGATTAGTGTTATCTGAAGGCAAAAAATAATACAATAAAAAAATAAGATCAGGGAGAAGACCATTCTCCTCCCTAACCATTTAGATTTTAATATCCTTTTTCTTTCAGTTCTTTTGCTGATTCAAGCACCTTTTCACGCATATCCTCTTTAAAATCAGCAAGTTTTTTTGCTACTTCAGCATCATACGTCCCGATGATCTGAGCCGCCAGGATGCCTGCATTCTTAGCTGCATCAAGTGCTACAGTAGCAACCGGAACGCCACTGGGCATCTGGAGGATACTTAATATCGAATCCCATCCGTCAATAGATATTCTGGACCGTACAGGTACTCCGATCACCGGCAAGGTGGTATATGCTGCTGTGACGCCAGGCAAATGGGCCGCACCACCGGCTCCGGCGATGATCACCTTCATGCCCCTGTCTCTGGCACCTTCTGCCCACTCCATAAGAGTATGGGGGGCTCTGTGCGCTGAAATTATATTTATCTCATAAGTAATACCAAATTGTTGAAGAATATTGGCTGCCTCCTCCATTATATTCAGGTCAGACTGGCTGCCCATAATAATTCCTACTTGTGGATGTTCCATATCTGTACTATTTATTTATTAGGTAATTTTAATCCCGATCTTAGCCATCAGCTGGCTGGCGTTGGTACTTCTGCAAATACCCTCGTGTAATTTGTAGTCAAAAATAATCTCTTCCCCTTCAATTTTGCTATTAAAACTGTAATTAATTATTTTTTTCTCTTCTTTTTCCATTCTTCCCAGCTCCAGATCATGCGTAGAGATCATCCCAAAACTGTTTGATCCGATCAACTGCCGTGCCAGTGCCTGTGCTCCCAAATGGCGGTCCGCAGAATTTGTGCCTTTTAGAATCTCATCCAGCAGAAATAAAACCGGTTTATCTTTGTTTATGTTTTCAAGTAATTGCTTTAGTCTGAGTAACTCAGCATAAAAAGACGAAATATTTTCATCCAGATTATCCTTGGTACGCATGCTGGTAAATACGTTAAAAGAAGAAAGCGATAGTTTGTTGGCACAAACAGGTGCCCCGGCATAAGCAAGTACAGCATTAATGCCGATAGTCCTTAGAAACGTACTTTTGCCGGACATATTTGAACCGGTTATGATACATACTGTTCCTGTCCCTTCCAGCACAATATCATTTACGACCCGATCTTCTTCCCGGATAAGGGGGTGTCCGAGTTTCTCTGCCCGGAAAGAAGGCGCTCCTGCAATAAGCTTTGGCCAGGTAAAATCAGGATTTGAATAATGAAATCCTGTCAGGCTGTTAAGTGCTTCAAATTTTCCTAACGCCCTGAACCATCTGAATACATATTCATGGTTTTCAGCCCTCCACCGTTCAGCACGGCAAAGGATATAGACATCCAGCAAAAAGAGGCTGTTAAACAACCAATAAAACTGGTTTCCCCGCAGATCCAGCCAGGATAACATTTTTGCCAACGCATTTATCTTTTCTGACGCGCACTGACGATCTTCCGTAAATGCTTTTTTCAATTCAAGAAGAAGTTCGGATTCAAATTCCCTACCTTCTATATGTTTGATCGATTTTACAAGCGCATGAAGTACCTTGACATTCCTGCCGGTCCGGTCATGGGTACTTTTTGCATATTTCATCGTTTTGGACAGAACGAATCCATTAAAAAAGAGCAAAAGAATAAAATAATGATAGGTAATTATTCCTAAAGCCAACAATACAATCATGATCACAGACACAACCGGCATTATTTTGGAGGTTCGAATCAAAAAAGAATTATTACGTACCTGATCCTGATCATCAAACCAGCTATGCAACAGTTTTGTGTCCTTTTCTTTTGTCTTATCAAGAATACTGTACGCATGAAGTAATTGCTGCCAGTCAATATCATCATGCAACTCATAAATTGCTTTCTGCCGGTTAATAACCGATTGCTCCATTGAAGGAGATGCTAACCAGTCAGCCAACAGCTTTCTGCCGAAAAAAGAGCCTGTCCGGACGATCAATTGAAACAATGAACCTCTCCCGAAAATATCAATATCATAGGAATACGGATGATTTTCTTCCATAAATTCTTCTCCGCCATCAAAACCATGGATATCCCAGTGCATTCGTTTTAATTCATCCTCGTTAATGCCGGCAAGTACGGAAGTCAGTTTTAAATTCTTACGGATTTTACGATGATAATTCAGGATTATACCGAAAATAAATACAAACACCACGATACTGGTTAAAAACAGAAACATATTTTCAGCCTGGAGTGCATAAAGACCAATGGATAAAAAAACCAAAAACAAAGCAACCCGGAGTACAGATATGTTGTTATTTGACTTTTTTAGTTTTATTTCGACGGATTTAAACGTTTTTAAGCGCTGTTCGAATACCTTAAAAGCTTTTTTCTGCATAATTGTTAATGATAGCACACAAAATTGAAGGTAAAAAGCCTCTTTTTAAAGATAAAATACCATTTATTGACAAACGGTCGTATTTCAAGACAGAATCTCTCCAAATTATCTTCAAAGGTGTCTTTTTATTGAAAATTAAATAATACCGGATTCATTATCATTCTCAATCATTTAGAACAAAACAAATCATATATCAGACAAAACTGTGTTTAAGATTCTTAAATAATCAAATTAAGCTAAATGAGAAGTATACAATTTCATAAAAAAAGAATGATAAACTGCAGATGATTCCGAAAAAATCATGTAACTAATTATCAGGAATTAAAACATCGTACATTATTTAAAAAATATTTCAAATGAAACTAACTTATTTATAAGATAATTTCATCAAATTATTATCTTTATTTCAGAATTATCTTCTTATTTTTTATTATAATTCGTTATTAAAAGATTTTTTAAAGAAAATTTTTAAATAAAATGAAAACAAGAACAACACTTTTTATTTGCATTCTGCTCATAATTTCAGGTTCAACAAAACTTTTCGCCCAGGATAAAAATCCGGTGAAATATGGAAAAGTCTCTATTGAAGAATTAAAAATGAGCTCCTACGATAAAGATCCGAATGCAGAAGCAGTAGTCCTGTCAGATGATGGACTGGTTAATTTTTATTATAATGAGTCCGAAGGATTTATCATTGAACATACAAGAACATGCCGTATTAAGATCTTTAATGATGATGGTTATGACTGGGCTGACCATTCCATCTATCTTTATAACAATAACAGTATCGAAGAAAAAGTCGCTACCATAAAAGGATTTACATATAATCTGGAAGGGGGTAAAATAGAAAAAAGCAAACTTGAAAAGAGTTCGGTATTTGAAGAAAAAACCAGTAAATACAGAACTAAAGTATCCTTTACCATGCCCAATGTGAAGGAAGGGTCGGTAATTGAGTTCACTTATAAGATCTCCACCAATTATTTTACAGCAATCCCTTCATGGGAATTCCAGAAATCCATCCCTGTGGCATGGAGCGAATATACCGTCAAAATACCCGAATACTTCACATATTTACAGAATATGCAGGGAGGAGAACCCTTTCACATATCTGATAAATCTGAGGAAAGCGGAAATATAACCTTCATGAACACCACAAGAACGGGAGGAACAGGATTTTCAAATGTACAGACGAATTATTCTACCAACAGAATAAATTACAGGGTTGATATTTTCAGGTGGGTAACAAAAGACTTGCCTGCGCTAAAAGACGAGGCATTTGTAGGAAATTATAAAAATTATGTAAACAGAGTGGATTTTGTTCTCGCAAGCACCAATTTTCCGGGTTCCGGCTTTAAAAATGTTCTGGGAACATGGGAAAGCATTGTCGATAAATTTTTGCATGACTATGAGGATTTCGGACCGAATATGAAGAAAAAATCCTTTTACAAGGATATCACAGACCCGATTATGGCAAAATACCAGAAGCCCGAAGAAAGACTGGCTGCTATATATTCCTATGTCAATCAATCCATAAAATGGAATGGGAAATATGACCTGATACCCGACGCAAACATTAAAAACACCTATAACAATCGAACGGGAAATGCCGCCGAAATGAATGCATTATTAATCTCCATGCTAAACGCCGTTGATGTCGAAGCAGACGCTGTGATTTTAAGTACGGTTGACAATGGTCTGGTACACCCGGTCTATCCGATTATCACACAATACAATTATATGATTGCCCGGGCAACAATCAATGGAAAAAGTATCCTTATGGATGCTTCAGAAAAGAATATGCCTCCGGGTATGTTACCTCAAAGATGCCTGAATAAACGCGGATATGCCATATCAGAAACACGTCCCGGCTGGGTGGATCTTACACCTTCAGAAGGTCAGACACAGATAATTACAGGTAAGTTCAATATCGAAGGGGATTTACTGAAAGGAAATTTTAGTATTTCTGAAGGGGGCTATACGGCCATATCAACAAGAAAAAAGATTCAGAATAAAGGATTTGACAAGTTCCTGGAAGACTATAAAGAAAATCATCCCCAATACGATGTTGAAGAATATACCATCGATAGTACAAATCAGGATCCTCTGAAACTTAATAAAAACATTCAGTTAAACATTAAGGAAAAAGTCAGTACCATGGGCGACCTTATGTACATCAATCCGTTTGTTTTTGTTCAGCAGGACGAAAATATTTTCAAACAGGAAGAAAGAAAGCTTCCGGTAGATTTTATCATGCCTATGAACGAAACACTGGTATGCTCCTTCGATATACCTGATGGATATACGGTCGACGAACTTCCAAAATCACTCAAACTGGCAATTCCCGGTAACGGTATAGTCTATGATTTTGTTATTCGGCAGGAATCCGGCATAATCCAGCTTAAAAGCCAGCTGACTATTAAAAAAATATTTTTCACTCCGGAGGAGTACACAGATATCCGGGATATTTTTACGATGATCATGTCGAAACAAAACGAGCAAATCGTGCTTAAGAAATCAGAATAATTGATCCATGAAAAAGGTATTAGGTTTATCGCTCTGTATTGTAGCTGTATTGACATTCAATCATACGGTACAGGCGGGCAAAGAGTTAAAATATCCTGTATTTACCATACCGGATAGCCTGATGAAGAAAAGCAAAGCTGTAGTGAGAGAAGATTTCATGCAGTTTGAAGTGATCAACCAAAGGAGCGGAAAAGCATATATAAAATCAGCTGTTACGATATTAAAAAAGTCAGCCGATCATATGGCAAAAATACATATACCTTATGATAAGTTTATTTCCGTAAAAAATATACAGGGACGAATTTACAATCAACTTGGTGTTGAGGTAAAGCAATTAAAGAGTAAGGATATCGAAGATTATAGTGCCTATGACGGGTTCTCTATTTTTTCTGACAACCGGCAAAAATACTTTAACCTGTCCTATGTTGACTACCCGTATACGTTTGAATATGAGTATGAAGTGGAATATTCAGGGCTGATGTTCTTCCCAAACTGGCATTTTATAAGTGATTTCGAAACTTCCGTACAACATTCGAGCTTCAGTATCAAAGTCCCTCATGACCTCTCTTTCAGATATAAAGAGTTGAATATTTCAAGTCCTGCGACCATTGAAGATACGGAAACACATAAGCTGTATACCTGGGAAATGCAGAATATTATTGCCATAGAAGAAGAATCCTTAATGCCACATTCAAAGGATTTTATTCCCACAATCCTGACCGCGCCGGACAATTTTGAGATCGACGGGTATGTAGGTAGCATGAAAACATGGTCCGATATGGGAAAATGGCAGCAAAAACTGAATGAAAACAGGAATCTGCTCCCGGAGAACATCCGGATAAAGGTTCAAGACCTTGTAAAGGACATTAAGGACGAAAAAGAAAAGATCAAAATACTATATCAATATCTGCAATCCAACACTAGATATGTAAGTGTACAGCTTGGGATCGGAGGCTGGCAGCCCTTTGAAGCGGAATATGTTGCTGAAAATGGCTATGGCGATTGCAAAGCCCTCAGCAATTATATGAAGTCTCTACTGGAAGAAGCCGGCATCCGGTCTTATTATACCCTGATACGGGCGGGCAGGCATGCTTCTGATATTGAAACCGATTTTCCCAGCCGTCAGTTTAATCATGCTATCCTGTGTGTGCCCCACCAATCTGATACCATCTGGCTTGAATGTACCTCCCAGGACGCTCCGTTCGGATATATGGGATACTTCACCGGCAACCGTCATGCATTGGTGATCAACGATAACGGCGGAAAAATCGTACGCACCAAATGTTATAGAAAAGAAGATAATAAAAAAAATATGCGTACCAACGTCGTTCTGGATGAAACGGGAAATGGTACCGCAAACATTCAAATTTTTTGCAGTGGTTTGCAATATGACGAATTACAGCCTGTTCTTGATATAGGCGTCGAAGATCAAAAAAAATGGCTTTACAGAAACATTGATATCCCCGGACTTAAGCTGATTGACTTTTCTTTCAACCGAAAAAATCAGCCCGTTCCGGAAATAACAGGCAAAATACAGGCAGGTCTCAACCAAATTAGCTCTGTGAGTTCTAAAAGGATCACTTTCAAACCAAATATCCTCAACACAATAGAATCTTCTCCCAAACAACTGCGAAAAAGAAAATACGGATTCCTGCTCAACCAACAGTTTATCGACCAGGATACAACAATATTTGAGTTACCAAAAGGTTTTAAACCGGAATATATACCTGAAGATGTTTTTATTGATAGCAAATTTGGTGAATATTTGTCAAAAATTGTGATCAACGAAAACACCATCAAATATATCAGGATGTTTTCAGGAGAAAGTGGCAACTTCCCTCCTGAGGATTATCAAAAATATATTGATTTTATAAACAGTGCTGCTGAAGCAGATAAGGCCAAAATAGTGCTGGTTAGGACATCCTGAAATACTGGCATTCCCTGATGATCTGTTATTGGTCAATATCAGGTTTTGCTTCATGATTTGTGGTGGAAATAAATTGAAAGTTATCGAATTGAAGTATAGGTATATTTTCGGACTTGTTTTAATTCTTCATTTCTGTTTTTGGCAGAATGGGGTGTCGGCTATTGTTATCGCCAATATCCCTGGTGGTGAATGGGATGATAACAGCACCTGGGTCGACAATGCTCCCCCTAATTTCGGCGACCTTGTAATTATTCCCTCAGGTTCGAAAGTTACTTTAACAAATCGGCACAAATATTTTGCCGGCAATATCTCTGTTAGTGGTACGCTCGCTCTTATTTATGACGAAGGTGCTGTATATGGTAATACCCGGCTGTTAATGGACAAAACCTCCAACATAAACATTACTTTTGGAGGAGAAATTCAAAGCTTCAGCAATGCTCCGGACCTGAACTACAATTATATAAAATTCGGTGAAGGAGCCTTTCTTGCCATAAATGACAGACATTGCATTTCAACTCCTGCAAACTTATCAGTACAGAATACCCTTTCAGAAATAATCCCTATACCGGAAATACCGGAAAAGAAAAGTACAGAAACCAACAAAACGGTTCTGTCAGAACCTGTTACAGACAGTCTTTTCATCAAAGAAAACGAAAAACCGGCTCCAGCTATATTAGATGTACCTGTCTCAGAAAAATCTCTTGTATTCCCGAATCCTGCTGATGATCACATAGAAATTAATGTTAAAGGAAATTATACTGCCGTATTGCGCAACATCAAAGGGCAAAAGATGCCATTGAACCTGTTATCGCTGGATAATAAATTCATCGCACCTACAGATCATTTCCCCCCCGGCATATATTTTATTGAGATCTTGCAGGGATCTTCCATTTCTACGGAGAGAATCGTTATAACCCACTGATTATAATCATTTCAAATATACCACATCGGTAAAAACCGGAAGATGATCACTGAATCCTCCGAGATATAGTGGTCCCTGAAAAGTACGAAAAGGTTTATTTCCGGACGAATTCAGCAACCACACAGGTTTGAAGATTCTGCATTCCTGTCCATCAATCACCAATCCCTTCCCCGACAACATTGATCTGGTGACCATCATCTGATCGAACATATACCAGCGATAGTTTATTTCCTTATATGCCACACTCCCTGCCCCCTGCCGGAAGCCTTTGTATGAGAGATTAATCAGATTCTCCTGCATGCTTTCAGAAGCGCCCAGTGTTTCTTGTATACTCGTATCGTCAGGCTCATCATTAAAATCTCCCATACACAATATCCTTGCGTTTATATTTTTATGTTGAAGGGAGTCAATTGCACGTCGTAATGTCTCTGCAGCTATTTGTCTGTCAGACTCTGAACGTACCTTACCGCCCAACCTGGATGGCCAGTGATTCACAAAAACGTTTAATGTGTCCTGCTGATACCGAAAAGATGCACATAATATATCTCTGGTACATCGCTCTGAGTCCTTAAGATCGACCGGTATAAACTTGCTTCCTGTCAGATTGATCCGATCCGGACGATACAATATCGCAACATCTGTCCCGCGGTTTGTTCTGGAATTGGCATGAACAATTCTGTAATCAAACGCACGTAGTGCCGTCTTGTGAAGAAGGTCACTGATCACCTGCCAGTTTTCTATTTCTGCCAACCCAATGACAACCGGAGGATCCCATTCTCCTACCGCAATCAGTACTTTTGACAAATTATTGAGTTTGCGCATGTACCGGTAATACGTCCAGTTCTTTTCGCCCTCCGGCAAAAATTCATCATCATCCTTAAACGGATCATCATACATATCAAACAGGTTTTCAACATTGTAAAATGCAATCCTGAATCTGTTTGAGGTACTATCCTGAATGCCGGCATTATGCTGACCGTGAAGTGGATCTGTTCCGGTATAAAAAAGAAGCAGAAGACAAAAATATAACGTTTTGCGTGCATGCAAAAACAACTTTTCAATAAAAAAACGTGTCATAAGGTTATTCAGTTATATAAAAAAATCACCGCTAAAATAAGCCGGATTGATATTGAAACAAATTTTAAACCCATAAAAATACCAGACGTATCCTATTTGAGTAAGCAAAAAATAACTTTGGCTTAAATATTGCTTAATAATTACCAAATAGAAATTGTTTAATCTTGTAACAAAAAACATGTTGAAACTTTCACCATCTTATTTTCAGGGGATCGAGTTTATACAACTCTGCCAGTTGCCTTTTGACCAGGCCAGGAAGCTAAGAAACTGGTTGTCCGACATAGACGTTTTCAAGGTTGAAAACGAATATGAAAAATATGAAGGATGTGTTCATTATGATGATTATGAGTTTTGGTTTGACACCAATCAGGTTGATTCTACAGACGCATACGAATTGCTGTAGAACATTGAATAAATATATTTTTCAGGCTGAATAAGCATATATTTTTTTAGATAATAAACCACATTTTTTTATATTGCTTTTTTGAAAAAATCCAAAATCAGTAATTATGAAAATCGGTGTTATTTTATCCGGATGTGGTGTTTACGACGGTTCTGAGATCCATGAAGCTGTATTTACGCTTCTTGCCATTGCAGAAAACGGTGCTGAAGCCGTCTGTTGTGCCCCTGATGTCGAACAACATCATGTAGTAAACCATCTTACCGGTGAAGAGATGGACGAAAAGCGAAATGTGATGATCGAATCAGCCCGGATATCCCGGGGTGATATCCAATCCATTAAAGATATTAAAATCAATGAGTTAGATGCACTGATTATCCCAGGTGGATTCGGAGCAGCAAAAAACCTGACGAAATGGGCTTTTTCAGGACCTGACGGAGAAATCAACATTCTCATAAAAGAAATGATCATTGAAATGGTATCTGCCGGAAAACCGGTAGGGGGATTTTGCATGGGACCTACTGTTATTGCCAAA
>JBNKDZ010000162.1:0-3052 GCA_050288525.1 Cyclobacteriaceae bacterium | reverse complement strand
ACTACCAGAGAGGATCAGCATATGATTCGTTAAGTACACAGGATCTGAAAGAAGGGTTAAAGATTGCTTTTGAAAAATTAGGTCCGAAAAAGCGGGTATTCGCTATTCCACCTGATTTTACCCGATTCCATTCATTTGCAGGAGAGATAACCCAATTGAGTTATCAATACTATAAGGATCGCATGGTAGATATTATGCCGGCTTTGGGTACACATACTGCCATGACTGATGCACAGATCGATACGATGTTCGCCGGTGTTCCCAAAGAATTATTCCGTGTACATGACTGGAGAAACGATGTGGTAACAATCGGCGAAGTGCCTTCCGGATATATTCATGAAGTTACGGAAGGCAGGATCGACTATTCCTGGCCTGCGCAGGTAAATCGCTTGTTGCTTGAAGGTGATCACGACCTTATCCTTTCTATCGGACAGGTTGTCCCGCATGAAGTAATAGGCATGGCCAACTATAACAAAAACATATTTGTCGGAACCGGAGGCGTTGAAGGGATCAACAAAAGTCATTTTATCGGGGCCGCCTATGGCATGGAAAGGATCATGGGGAGAGCTGTTAATCCCGTTAGAAAAGTATTGAACTATGCCTCGGATCATTTCGCCAAAGATATGCCCATCGTTTATATTCAGACAGTTGTCGGAAAGGATGAACGCGGCAAGCTTGTGGTAAGGGGTATGTATATCGGTGATGATATGGAATGTTTCGAACGGGCGGCTCAACTTTCATTAAAAGTGAATTTTGAAATGTTGGATAAACCGTTGAAGAAAGTAATAGTGTTCCTCGATCCGTCGGAATTTAAAAGCACCTGGCTCGGCAATAAAAGCATTTATCGTACCCGGATGGCAATTGATGATGGTGGAGAACTGATTGTGCTGGCTCCGGGACTGAAAGAGTTTGGTGAAGACAGGGAAATAGACCGATTGATACGTAAATACGGGTATCTGACCACTCCGGAAATACTTGAGCTTACAAAGCAAAACCAGGAATTACAGGATAATCTGAGTGCAACGGCACATCTGATCCACGGATCATCAGAAGGAAGATTTACGATTACCTATTGTCCCGGACACCTTACGAAAGAGGAGATCGAGCAGGTGAATTTCCAATATGGTGATCTGGAAAAAATGCTTGAAAAATATAATCCGGAAAAGCTGAATGATGGGTACAATAAACTGGAAAACGGCGAAGAAATTTTTTATATTTCTAATCCGGCTTTAGGTCTTTGGGCATACAAAAACAGATTCGTATAAACAATGGCCGGAACGACCAGATATTAGCAAAAAAATCAAAAATTTATAAAATCTAAAAATATACAGACATGGAAAAGCTAGCCGATATAGGTCTTGTAGGATTAGCGGTAATGGGCGAAAACCTGGTACTCAACATGGAGAGCAAAGGGTTTACCGTAGCCGTCTATAACAGGACAACGGAAAAGGTAGATAAATTTGTAAACGGCAGAGGATCAGGTAAAAACATCATAGGTACACATTCCATTGAGGAACTGGTGAAGAACCTGAAACGTCCCAGAAAAGTCATGCTGATGGTGAAAGCCGGTCAGCCCGTAGATGACTTCATTGATCAGGTGATTCCTTATCTCGAAAAAGGAGATGTAATCATCGATGGAGGAAATTCTCATTTTCCGGATACAAACAGGCGTACAAAGTATGTGGAAGATCAGGGATTGTTGTATATTGGCACCGGAGTTTCCGGAGGAGAAGAAGGAGCACTTAAAGGACCCTCCATTATGCCGGGTGGTTCACCACAGGCATGGGAGCATGTAAAACCGATTTTTCAGGCTGTAGCAGCCAAAGTTGAAGACGGTAGTCCGTGTTGTGACTGGGTAGGTGAGAATGGGGCCGGCCATTTTGTGAAAATGGTGCACAACGGCATCGAATACGGAGATATGCAGCTGATCTGTGAAGTGTATCAGGTCATGAAAGACCTCTTGGGGATGTCTTATGATGAGATGCATGAAACATTTAAAGCGTGGAATGAAGGAGAACTGGATAGTTATCTGATTGAGATCACAAGAGATATTCTGGGTTTCAGAGATGAGGATGGCGAACCACTGGTAGAGAAGATTTTAGATACTGCCGGACAGAAAGGAACAGGTAAATGGACAGGAGTTTCTGCACTGGATTTAGGAATTCCTTTGACTTTAATCGGAGAAGCAGTATTTTCGAGGTGTTTATCAGCCATTAAGGATGAACGTGTTGAGGCTTCAAAGATACTAAAGGGGCCAAAACCATCGTTTAACGGTGATAAAAAGCAGTTTTTAGATGACCTGAAGCATGCCTTGTATGCTTCCAAGATCGTTTCATATGCTCAGGGATATGCCCTGATGATGGCAGCAGCCGATGAATATGGCTGGAAACTGAACTATGGAGGCATTGCCCTGATGTGGCGGGGTGGTTGCATTATCAGGTCGGTTTTCCTTGGAAAGATCAAGGAAGCATTCGACAAGAACAAGGATCTGAAAAATTTATTGCTGGATCCGTTCTTTAAAGAAAAAATTGAGAGTTCTCAGTCAGCCTGGCGTCGTGTGACGGCTGCTGCTATTACCAATGGCATTCCTGTGCCGGCAATAACAACAGCACTGAATTATTTCGATGGCTACAGGTCTGAAAGGTTGCCTGCCAATTTATTACAGGCACAACGGGATTATTTCGGAGCTCATATGTATGAACGTACCGACAAGCCCAGAGGAGAATTCTTTCATACCAATTGGACTGGACGAGGTGGTAACACCGCCTCTTCAGCATATATAGTTTAGGGTTAATTAGAGGGATCAGCTGTAACATGCTGGTCCCTTTTTTTATCAATAATTGTTGAGTTATGAATATCACTATTAAGGATATCGCAAAGATGTTGAATGTGTCTCATACTACCGTTTCGAGATCATTGAACGACAGTCCGCTTATTAGTAAAGCAACAAAAGATAAGGTAAAGGCCCTGGCAAAAAAGTACAATTATAAGCCAAATGTGAGCGCCAGAAGCCTTGTTTTGGCACGATCGTACAATATCGGACTTTTCTTTT
>JBNKDZ010000161.1:0-4137 GCA_050288525.1 Cyclobacteriaceae bacterium | reverse complement strand
AAAATGAAAAATATTGAAAAATATGAAACGGTTTAATTTTCTATATATACTATCTGTCGGAATTCTTACAACGTTTATGATGTCGTGTCATAATCAGGATGTTGAGTTCCCGGATTTTGAATACAGCACCGTATATTTTGCCTACCAGAATCCTGTTAGGACTATTGTGCTCGGTGAGGATATTTATGATAATACCCTCGATAATGAACATAAATGTATGATTTATGCCACCATGGGAGGTGTTTATTCCAACAAACAAAAAGTAGATATCAGCATTTCAGTTGATAATTCTCTGGTTGATAATTTGTTTTTTGATGATGGATTCACAAATCCTGTACAGGCAATGCCTTCTGACTATTATACAATTGCAGCCAACCAGATTACACTGGATGGTACACTTGAGGGAGCTGTTGAAATACAATTATCTGATGCATTTTTTGCTGATAATCAGGCAATAATGAACACCTATGTAATTCCTGTACGCATGACAAATGTTGTAAATGCAGATTCTATCCTTTCAGGTAAACCGAAGGTTGAAGATCCTGTCAGTTGTAACAGTCTGGATTGGGACGTATTGCCGAAGGATTATGTGCTTTATTGTGTAAAATACATCAATCCATGGCATGCAAATTATCTGCGTCGTGGTGCGGATGTAATTACGGAAGGTACTGAAACCTCTACAGTTGTTCGTCATGAGCAATATGTAGAAGATGATGAAGTTACAAGTATGAAAACTGCCTCATTAAATACTGTTGAGTACCCTGTAACAGTAGAAAATGCGGGAGGGATTAACGAGACCTGTATATTACTTCTGACTTTTAACGAAAATAACCAGTGTACGATATCTACTTCAACAAGCGGTTTTGCTGCTTCAGGAAGTGGTTCATTTGTTCTGAAAGGCGATAAAAACAGCTGGGGAGACAAAGATCGTGATGTTATGTACCTTGATTATACCATTGATATGACAGGAATATCATACGCCACAAAAGATACCCTTGTAGTTCGGGACAGAGGTGTTTCTATTGAAACATTTTCACCTTCGTATAATGATTAATCTAAAATTTCAAGATGATAATTATGAAATATTTTAATAAAATTTGGCTTGGCGCTTTTGCATTGTCAGTTTTGGCATCTTGCGCGGATAATAGTCCGCTTGACTTCTCCGTTGAGAAGCCGGAAAGCATAACCAGGCTGGAATATCTGGATAATTATGACGTATTAAAATCATATGTTAATCGCAGTGAAAATCCAAACTTTAAGTTAGGAGTCGGAGTGTCTGTGGCGGATTACACAGCAACAGGAGAGAATTACAGTATGATTACCTCCAATTTTGACGAAATGACGGCTGGTTGGGAAATGAAGCATGGTGGAGTAGTACAAGACGATGGAAGTTTGAACACTACAGATGTTGTAAACTTTCTTTCTGTTGCTGAAAATGCCGGTCTTACAGTATATGGACATACTTTATGTTGGCATGCCAACCAGAATGCAGAATATCTGAACAGTACCATTGCTCCAACTATAATTCCTGGTTCAGGTGGGCCTGTTTGGGAACCTGTTACGGAAATAGACTTCGAAACGGATGATGCTTCAAAATACTCAGGAAGTGATGATGCACCATTGTCGTTTACCGCTGATGGTGAAGGAAAAGACGGAGTAGGCAGGGCTTTGGTTGTTACTAACTCCGGAGGTCATGATGAAGAATGGCGGAGTCAGTTTTTTGTTGTTATCGATCCTGCTGCAGAAGAAGGAGATCAATTTGAACTTACCATGGATGTAAAAGCAGATGTTGATTTCAATATTCCAACACAATCACATGTCACTGCAGGGGATTATATATTTTATGATTTCTTTGGTCAAGTGTCAGCTTCAACAGACTGGACAACTTTTACCAAGCAGATAACTGTGACTTCTGATCAAGTCTCAAAAGCACCAGCAGGAGCTATTGCCTTTAATCTTGGTAAGGATGCCAATGTATTTTACTTTGATAACATATCAGTTAAAAAGTTAAATGAGGATGGCGGTGGACCAACCTGGGATTTACAGGAAGAGAACGATTTTGAATCAGATGGTGCTTCAAATTACCAGGTAACTGTTAATGGACAGACAACACTAGAATTTACTGCTGACGGAGATGGTTCGGCGGGTACTGGACGAGCAATAAAAGTCACAAATTCTGCAGTAGGCCCGGATCCATGGAGTTGCCAGTTATTCTTTAAGTTTTCTATTGATGCTGCAGAAGCAGGAGATCAATATGAACTTAGCATGGATATTCGTTCGGATGCTGATGCTACTGTAGGAACTCAGGCCCAAGGTTCTCCCGGAGGGTATTTACACTGGGATCTTTTTGGATCACCAAATTTCACATCTACATGGACAAATTATACCAAAACAGTCACAATATCAGCTGAACAGGTTGGGGCTCTTTGGATTGCTTTTAACATGGGGGATGTTGCGACTTCGTATTACTATGACAATGTAAAAATCACAAAATACAATCCGGATGGTGGAAGTGCTCAGACTATTCCAAAAACAGAAGAGGAAAGAGATTCTATCATCACCGCTCAACTTGACTATTGGATCGCAGGCATGATGGAAGTAACAAAGGATTATGTGAAAGCATGGGATGTGGTTAACGAACCTATGGATGACGGAAGTCCGTATGATTTGAAAACCGGGGAAGGAAAAGAACTCAAAGATGACGAGTTTTACTGGCAGGACCATATGGGCGAAGAATATGCTGTTAAAGCCTTTGAATTTGCCCGTAAGTATGGAAACAGTGATGACATCCTCTTTATCAATGATTACAACCTTGAGTACAACATTGATAAATGTAAAGGTCTGATACAGTATGTTGAATTCATCGAAAGTAAAGGTCAAACCGTAGATGGTATCGGAACTCAGATGCACATAAGCATTGATTCTGATAAGGATAATATCGTTGAAATGTTCCAGCTTCTCGCTGCTACAGGCAAACTGATAAAAATATCCGAACTGGATATCGGAATTGGTGTTACTACAGAAGAAGCAACAGATGAGTTATATCAACAACAAGCGGAAATGTACCAGTTTGTGGTTGAGAAATATATGGAACTGATCCCTGCAAATCAACGCTACGGGATCACCGTTTGGAGTCCGCTCGACAGTAGCCCTGAATCAGGTTGGAGAGCCAATGAACCGATTGGTCTTTGGAAACGAAACTATGACAGAAAGCGTGCTTACGGAGGTTTTGCTGACGGTTTAGAATAATATAATTATAAAAGGTTGGCAGCAAGGAATTAATTGGTATTTTTCCTTGTTGCCACTTTTTTTCTTCAATAATTGATTTTTTGTATTTTTTTCGAACTTGGTCTTTAGGTTAAGCGCAGCGGTCCTAAGATCCACCACCGCATAGGGCGTCCGATCGGAGCCCGGAAGTATCAAAAATCAAGATGACCAAAAACATTCAAAGCACAACCGATACTATCCAAACATCAATTTCTACAACAGGTATCGTATTTTGCCTAAAAGAGACGGAACTCAGTTCCTGTTTCCCATTTGTAGTCAGTAGTTACGCGTGGCTAAACTACTGACAGCATTCAGTAAAAAAAACCAACAAATGGCACGTCATTCAGAGGAACTTGGCCTCAGGCCTTGTGACGTAGGAATCTCCATCTGTTTGAAATAGCGCCAGCATTTAGCTATCCTGGTCCCTGACCGATGGAGATCCCTACGTCGTAACCGGCAATTATTTCCTGTTGTCAATAATTACCGGAAACTCCTCTGGATGACGGCTTTTTGTTGTTTTTTTTGTTTTTGTATAGATAATACCCGAATCGAAAAGATAAAAGAAAGTGTAAAAATTTCTAACAATCATCATTCAGTAAAAAAACCAACAAATAGCACGTCATTCAGAGGAACTTGGCCGCAGGCCTTGTGACGTAGGAATCTCCATCTGTTTGAAATAGCGCAGCATTTAGCTATCCTGGTCCCTAACCGAAGGAGATCCCTACGTCGTAACCAGCAATTATTTCCTGTTGTCAATAATTACCGGAAACTCCTCTGGATGACGGCTTTTTGTTGTTTTTTTATTTACTCTGTCTTAGGTTGACGGCTATGGATTAACAGTTTGGAGTGTGAGTAATTAGCAACAGGAGC
>JBNKDZ010000160.1:0-2120 GCA_050288525.1 Cyclobacteriaceae bacterium | reverse complement strand
GTTGATATTTTTTCTGTCTCAGGAGAACTGTTTTATTCTTCCGAATTCACGAATTTGATACATATTAATGTAAAACAATGGCCATCAGGCGTTTATTTCATCAAATCATTTAACAACAAACTAAGGTTGATCAACAAGTTCGTAAAGAATTGATAGTTAAAATATCCAGGTCTTTTGGTTTATTTTTATACTTTATGTATTATTTTTGACAAAGAAATATTCGATGGCAATATTCTAAACTAACTACTATAAGAATGCTCATACGTTTTCTACTAACTATTTTTACGGTACTTTCCATAACCTTTTCCTATAGTCAAAACAGCACCTACAATATTAATAACAATAAGGAATACACACTTACAGAATCTGTCACTCCTGACAATCCTTCTTTAAGAAACAGTCTGCGACACCGTGAATTCCGGATAAACCCGGTGCTGCAACAAGCAGCTGGTATTCAAAAAAACGACACCCTCATCCTCGATCTTTTTGATGATTGTCATTATAAAGCTATTGTTACAGGTATCCGTACAACTATCAATGGCACCACCCTGATACATGGCCGTTTAAAAGACCACAAATTCAGCAGTATTTTTATTTCGACCTCCAAAGAGAAAAGTTATATCCAGATAGACATCCCTGAAAAAGAAGAATTGTATTCCGTCAACTATGTGCATGATCAGGACACCTATTACCTGAAACAACTGGAATACATCAAAAACGAAGAGCTTTCGGAAGGAAAAAGATCTCCGGAATATGATGAAAATACAGTTAATCAACCACAAATCTCCCCAAATAATCTTAGGGTATCCGACTCGCAGAAAACACTTACATTACTTATTGCCTATACACCCGAAACGGTTAAATGGAGCAAAGAAAATGCTACAGACATCAATAATGTCATCGATATTATTATGGCTAAAAATCAATTGGTGCTGGATAACAGCCAGACGAATGTAACGATAAAACTTGCCTGCGCCGTTGAAGTTGATTACACGGAGGTGGATATAGAAACGGATTTCGAACGTTTTGGAAATCTGTTAGATGGATATATGGACGAAGTTCATGCCTTAAGGGATTATTATTATGCTGATATGATGTTATTTGTCTCCGGAATGCGATATAATGGAGGAAAAGGATGCATATATAGTGGCAATTCAGAATGGGCATTCGCAGTAACAGATCCCAAATACGCAACGTTTGGCTTTACAGCAATACACGAACTCGGACATGTAATGGGTTGTCTGCATCAAAAAGATCTGTATGATAATCCTGCTCCTAATTCCTTTAATTACGGATGGGCATGGCATGACCCTGAAGATGATGGATATTATTGTTCTGTTATGACCTATGGTTCAAAAAAATACTGGCCTGATAACATCAGCAGAAAACGCCTGCCCTATTTTTCAAATCCGGATGTCAATTGCAACAGTATAGCCACAGGAGTAGAAAATGCTGCCGATAATGCCAGAAGAATTCGCGAAACAAAATCTTCCATATCAAATTTCAGGACTGAAAACTGTTCCAAACCTTCTACGCCCAACGTAAGTATTACACAACCCACAACCTGTAACGGAAAAGGCACTGTAAAACTTACAAACCTGCCGCTTATATGGACACTCCTCAGATTTCCGGATAATAAAATTATACAAGGAATAGGAACATCAACTACCGTTAATCTTAATCCCGGCTCTTACAGCTATTCGGTAATTGATATCAGCAGATGCCCTTCTTCCCTTACAAAAACAATCACCATTAACGATAAATCGCCTGAAACACCCGTTATTGAAGAAATCGTTCAACCTTCCTGCATCAAACGGGTTGGCAGTGTTGAAATAAATAATCTCCCGGATAAAGGAGAATTGACAATCCATTCGGATAAAGGAAACACTACTGAAAAATATACAACTACACCTGTTTACATCGATCTTTCACCTGGTGAATATGCCTTTTCAGTTGAGAATAGTTCTGGTTGCAATTCTGACAAAACAAACAAAATTAAAATTCATGATCTGCTAAAAATACCCGAAGCACCAGATACTGAGGTCATCGAGCCAGGTTGTTATGAAGATAAGGGAACTGTAAAACTAACCGGCATGCCTTCGGGGTCCTGGGAAGTCTAT
>JBNKDZ010000159.1:0-10157 GCA_050288525.1 Cyclobacteriaceae bacterium | reverse complement strand
TATGAATGGCTGTCGAACATATCGTCGGCTTCATCATAGTAAAACCGTATCAGATCTTTTTTCTCTTCCCTGGCTTCACTCATATAATTTTCATAATCCTCATACAGATGAAAGGCTCCTTCATCGGTTCCGAATTTATGACTTAACCACAGGTATTCTCCATATGTTCCAAAAGCTTCATTCAGTGTCAGGTTTGCCCAGGATTCACACGTTACCAGGTCGCCAAACCAATGATGTATCAGCTCATGTGATATGATATCATCCCAGTTCTGATCGATCAGTTCACGTTTATCGGACTGTACAGATTCCATAAATACGGTGGCAGTTGTATTTTCCATAGCACCTGACACGAAGTCATGTACGATTATCTGGCTGTACTTTGACCATGGAAAAGGATAATCAAGTATTTCAGAGAAATAATCAATCATCTCAGGTGTATTCCCGAAAATATCTTTTGCATATTGTTCATATTCGGGATCCACATAATATGCCAGGGGGATATTTTTCCATTTATCCTTAACTACTGCAAAATCGCCAACTGCCAGCATAAACAAATAAGGCGCATGCGGTTTGTCCATTTTCCAGTAGTCGGTACGTGTGCCGTCATTGTTGTATTGTGATGAGATCAGCGATCCGTTTGAGAGTGTTACCAGGGTGTCGTTTACAGTAATATACATTTCCTGGGTGCATCGCTGGTTGGGAGCATCAATGGTCGGGAACCATTTTGAATTTGACTCCGTTTCACCCTGTGTCCATATTTGTCTTGGTTTTCCTTCATCTTCTCCAAGAGGATTGATAAAGTACAACCCTTTATCTTCCGTAATGGCTTTACCATTTTTTACTTCAAGTTCATTTGGTTTTGCCGTGTAGCTGATAAAAATATTGACTTGTTCATTTCTGGAATACTCTTTATCGAGGTTAATATGCAGAATTGTGTCATTGTACGAATATTCAAGCTCCTCAACACCCTTTTCTGTAAAAAGTCCGACTTTATGTAGGTCATATCCTTTAGCATCAAGATCCAGCACAGACTGAGGGTAAAAATAAGGTTTTAGAACCAGAACAGCTTCTCCCAGCACATGTTGATGTTCCCAGTCAAAACGAAGTTTCAGCTTTGTATGCAATAGTGAAAAATATTTAGTTCGTTCCGGACGATACACCTTTTCCGGCTTTTGGGATACCAGTGAACGTATTATGGAATCAAGAGCATTATCTTTTGGTGTGTTCTGAACCTGTTCAATATTTGTATTCTGAGGGGGTGTAGAAACTTTACAACTGTTAATAACCCACGACGTTGAAATAAGAATGATCGCTACAAAATAATATCGTTTCATGAAACTGTTATCAATATTTTTAAAAACGTGCAAATAACATTTTTTATCCGAACGAAAAAAGAAAATCCCATGGTATATATAATGGAGGTTCGCTAAAAATCCACCGTGATCAGATTAATCTTAAGATAATTATGTATGAAATATGCCTCAATTTTAAATAATTATTGTATGTAAAAGCCCGAACAATATTATATTTGCTGAAACAATCTAAAAATTCATGAAATTTAACCGTATTTTATTAAAATTAAGTGGTGAGGCATTAATGGGAAAAAACCAATACGGTATTGATCCTCAGCGACTAGATCAGTATGCCAAAGAGATTCATAAAGTCAAAGAGTTGGGTGTTGAACTTGCCATTGTTATTGGTGGCGGCAATATCTTTCGGGGCATTCAGGCAGTACAGTCAGGAATAGACAGGGTACAGGGTGATTATATGGGCATGCTCGCAACGGTAATCAATGCAATGGCATTGCAAAGTTCACTTGAAAAGCACGGCATGGTTACAAGGCTGATGTCCGGTTTTAAAATCGAGCAGGTATGTGAACAATTTATTCGAAGGAGAGCGGTAAGGCATCTGGAAAAAGGCCGGATCGTTATATTCGGAGCCGGTACGGGCAATCCTTATTTCACAACCGATTCTGCTGCCAGTTTACGGGCTATAGAAATCGAGGCAAATGTAGTATTAAAGGGCACAAGAGTAGATGGTATTTATTCAGCAGATCCTGAAAAAGATCCTTCGGCAACCCGGTTTTCGAACATCACTTATCAGGATGTATTACAAAACGGGTTGAATGTAATGGACATGACCGCCTTTACCTTATGTCAGGAAAACAACCTGCCTATCATTGTTTTTGACATGAACAAGCCTGGCAATCTGATGAAGATCGTTAAAGGTGAAGAAATTGGAACACTGGTACACTAACACATATTAAACATCTAATTATGGAAGAAATTGAATTATATCTTGAGGAAGCCAAAGATCACATGGAAAAAATCATGCATCATGTAGCAAATGCATTAGCAAAGATCAGGGCCGGAAGAGCAATGCCCAATATGCTGGACGGTCTTGTTGTTATGTATTATGGCAACCCGACACCTATTAATCAGGTCGCTTCCATTAACACCCCTGATGCAAAGACCCTCATGATCAAACCTTGGGAAAAAAACATTCTAGGTGAGATTGAAAAAGCCATTATTAACAGTGACCTTGGAATTAACCCTCAAAATGACGGTGAAAATATACGGTTGAATATCCCGGCCCTTACTGAAGAGCGGCGCAGAGATCTTGTTAAACAGTCGAAACACGAAGCTGAACATGGCAAGGTAAGTGTCAGAGGCGTCCGGAAAGACACAAAAGAACATCTTAAAAAACTAGAGAAAGAACATGTGTCTGAGGATGAAATCAAAATAGGCGAAACAAAGCTTCAGGAAATGACTGATGATTACATTAAGAAAATAGATGAGCTTTTAAGCAAAAAAGAAACCGAAATCATGACTGTATAAGTCAGTCAGGGCCAAATCAATTTACTGATAGAATTTCTTATCTTCAATAATCTCCAGCGCTCCCTGTGGCACAAGATACTTGACGGATTTGCCTTCTTTTATACTTTTGCGCACATATGTTGCGGATATATCTAAAAGAGGTGCATCAATGAATGACACATTCGGATGATTGATTTGGTCTTCTTTTTTTGATCCTGGACGGGGGTATACGATAAGCCCAAAATCATCCAGTATTTTTTGAAAATTCCGCCATTTCGGAAAGATACTTAAATTATCCTCACCAATAATCAGTCGGAAATGATGTTGTGTATGTTTTTCTTTCAGGTAGCTGAGTGTATGGATGGTATAACTTGGTTTCGGAAGGTGAAATTCCACATCAGATGTTTTAAACCGGTCGTTATCACGAATAGCCTGTTCCACCATCTCCATCCTGTCAAATTCATGCAATAAGGATTTATTCTTTTTTAATGGGTTCTGAGGGGATACGATAAACCAGATCTCCTGCAGTGTGCTATGTTCGAGAACTGCCTGCGCAACGATCAGATGCCCAATGTGAATAGGATTAAAAGAGCCGAAATACAAACCTACCTCCACTATTTCGGGATCTGTTTTTCTGAAAAAATAAAATCATTTACCATTTGTTCTGCATTTGCCAGGGTATTTTCCAATTCCTGACTTATAATTGAAACATCGAACTGATCTTCAAAGGACATCTCATACTCAGCTTTAGCCAGTCGTTTCTGAATATTCTCTTCAGATTCTGTATTCCGGTGTCTCAGGCGTTCTTCCAGGACCGAAAAATCAGCCACTTTCACAAATATGGCAAGGGCTTTTTCACGGAAGTATTTTTTTAATTGTATACCTCCTTTTACATCGACATCAAAAAGTACATGTTTCCCAAGTTTCCACAGCCTGTTTACTTCCGACTTCATAGTGCCGTAATAAACATCTTTATAGACTTCTTCCCATTCAATAAACTCTTCTTCCCGGATCTTTTTCTGAAATTCATCTACAGAAAGAAAATAATAATCTTTACCATGAATTTCTTTCTCACCTCTTCGTTTTCGTGTAGTAGCAGAAACAGAGAAGTCCAGAAAAGAATACTTTTCCAGCAGATGGTGTACAATAGTTGTTTTCCCTGATCCCGAGGGAGCGGAGAAAATAATCACTTTACCCTGATCCATATATCTATGAAGATTTTTCTATTTTGATCTTAATTGACTCGATCACATCGATCGGGACCCGTTTGCGGTCCAGCTTGGTTTTTATGAGATCCCGTATAGCCAGTTCCTGCTCACAATACTCCTTACATTTACAATCAGTACAATTTGTTATCAGCTCATCATAAAGCTGCTTCTCCTCCTTTGTGGCCTGACCATCGATTATTTTATGAATAATATCGCAGCGGGTATCATACTTTCCACATTTCGGTTCGCCGTATTTATTTACCTTGCAGCATTCCCAGTATAGTTCTGTTTTCTTTTTAGTCATAGTTTGTCAGTTAAAAACCCATGGATTTTGCATATACCTTCAACTTATCCCTCAGCATATTTCTGGCCCTGTGTAACCGGGACCTAACGGTACCAATAGGTATATCAAGGATCTTAGACATTTCCTCGTAGGTAAAACCTTCCAGATCGCACAATATGATCACGATCCTGAAATCAACTGTCAGGGCATTCAGGGCATTGGATACTTCATCTCCAATCATATCCTGCAATGCCTCAACACGCAGATCTGTTGTTATTACTTCATTAACATCATCAGAGTTATAATAAGTTTCAACTTCGTTATAATCTATTTTGGAAGGTTCCTTATTTTTCTTTCGGAATTCATTTATAAAGCTGTTTTTCAGAATACGGAAAAGCCAGGCTTTTGCATTTGTTCCCTCCTGAAAAGAATCGATAAACCTGAATGCTTTAAAATATGTCTCCTGCAAAAGATCTTTGGCGCTATCTTCGTCATATGTTATACGATAGGCAAAGTTATACATAGCGTCGATATGCGGCATAAATTCGTTTTCGAATATTTCCGTTTTCTTTTTTTCGCTATATATATGTTCAATTTCTTGCATACAACAAATTACCCTTCAGGAATTGCTCATTTAAATATACGCAAAATTAAGGTAAAGGGCTTTTAATTGATCAGATTTTCATGAATTTTAAGGATTTGCGGTATTATAAGAGACTTTTCATCATTATTAACAATAAAATCAGCGCGTTTTATTTTTTCCTGGTCAGGTAGTTGTTGTTCTATGATGCTTTCAATCTGAGCAGTCTGACGGTGCGGATCTCTTTTTATCACCCTGTCAATCCTTACTTCCCGGGGCGCTGTAACGAGCAGAATCTTATCAAGTTTTTTGTAGGATCCGGACTCAAAAAGTAATGCTGCTTCTTTAATGACATATGGAAAAGCATGGAGGTCATTTGCCCATAACTGAAAGGCCGCTTCGACCTCAGGGTGCAAAATCCTGTTAATACTCTTCAGTTTTGTTTCATCGTTAAAAACCTGGCCGGCGATATACTTCCTGTCGGGTACTCCCTCATCGGTATATGCCTTATCACCAAGCAGCTGTTTTACGGCCTCAATAACTTTAGTGCTTGTACCAAGAAGCTCTTTAGAAACATCGTCAGCATTAAAGCAGGGAATCCCTAAAACCTGAAACACAGAGCATACTATAGATTTACCTGCTCCAATACCTCCAGTAACACCTATTTTTAATGGTTTAACGGGCATATTTAACCTTTAATACTTCAGGTGACAAGGAGATCTCTTTTACATGATCCGGAAAATCGATGACTTCAAGTGAAATAGTAGAATCTTGTCTATTGATGTTGCTGAGATCAGCAATAACGGTAAATCCGGAGTTATCAATTTCTTCTTTGAACTGTTTTTGTACTTTGAAATACACATTGATCTGTTCATAATTAAGATACCTAGATGAATCATAAGGGAAGTTTACCAATTCAACATTAAGGGCAATTTCCTTATCAACGAACTCGTCTACATTAAACCAGACATGGATTATTTCAGGGTTCTTTTTTATCCTTGAAGAAGAAAACAGATCCATGCTCAGTTCCTGATCATAGTCGTCATCAATATTGTTGTCGGATAGTTCAATGATATACGCATCTGTCATTTCTTCTATTTCGGATGCAGGACCTCTGAAAAGTATAGTATCCGGTTTAAGATGCACCTCACTTGTAATGTAATAGTTTTCTCTTAGTTTAATATTCGAAGAATCAATCCTAACGTGTAGTAACTTTTCTATTATTGGCTCTATCTGAAAAAATATCGTATCTGTGGCGATATAATTCACATTTACATCTTTTAATTGCTCTGAAAAGACCGGCAGCAGATTTATCCCTGTAAGGAACTGCATCTGAACAGGATTTTCCGGTTCGATTATCACAGGATCTACATTGACGGAAATGGTTTTTTTCAACAATTGCCATCCGCCACCTGTCACATTTATGGGTATTTCTTCCGGAAGATCTTTTACTGCTATCAGGCTGTCATCATTAAAAACAATGCTGACAGGATAATCGATCCTGGTAGTATATTCCTTATTCAGTGCATTAAAAAACCAGAAAATGGTGGCCGTCAGAACACATAAAAAGACAATTTTCCAATTTGCTTTTTTTAACGGCACCAAAAAATCTGCCAGCAGAAAGGATATGTTCTTCAGAATTTTCAATTCCTAAGCTAAATATCTTTTACTTGCTTCGGGAGATATAGAATGTTTCTCAATTTTGATCTTAGTGCTTTTATCAATTTCAAGGACAATAAGATCATCTTCAATCGCTACGATTTTTCCATGTATACCGCCTGCTGTCACAACCATATCTCCTTTTTTCATGGCTTCAAGAAAATTCTTCTGCTCTTTTTGCTTTTTTTGCTGTGGTCGTAACATAAAAAAGTAAAAGATCACGATAAAGCCCCCAATCAGGATCAGAGGATTTGACAAAAATGATCCTCCGCCATCAGCAGCCGGAGCTGCCTGTAATAATATCTGTGCAATCATGAATATATGTATTTATTATTCTTTATTAATTTCTAATTATCCTTTTTTGCAGGAATAACAACTCCTACAAGTTTCAAATGTGTCAACGGAGGTTTGGTGTTTGCATTAATAGTAACCATTTTGGATTGTCTATCCTTTCTGTTTTTACTATTGAACTTCACCACAATCTCCCCTGTTCCTCCTACAGGTATTTTCTCTTTCGGAAATTCCGGAACAGTACACCCACAAGTGGCAGTTGCTTTTTCTATCAGAAGAGGCGCTGTACCGACATTTTTAAATTTATAGGCGTGAACTACCTGCTCTCCGGCAATCACCTCCCCGAAGTTGTATTCGGTTGAATCAAATTCAAAGATGCCATACTCTTTCAGTTCCTTAGTCGAAGGTTCTGAACTCTCAGCCATAGCAGCTGCATTATTTTGTTTCTTATTGTTACATGCCCCGATAAAAATCAGAACAACAACCAACAGGCTTATGCTACTTTTAACCATAATATGTTCATTTAATGATCTGCTTAACTGTTTGCCTATTTACTTTTCTTATCACCTTTAATCTGTCCGATCAGATTATCAACATCTTCAAGCAATTTTTCCGCCTTTTGTTTTGCATCACTTATCACCTTCTTTCCTTTTTCTTTAGCTATGGTATCCGGTGGAAAATCTCCTTCTACTATTTTATTAACAAGTTCTTCGAGTTCCTTTTTGTACTTGTCAAGCATATATGCAAGTTTGTCGCGTGTATTTGAGCCTTTATCGGGAGCATACAATACGCCCAGGATTGCTCCTGTTGCTGCTCCAAGCAAAAAGGCGAAAGTGGAGTTTGATTTGCTGCTCATAATCTTTTTTTTTATTTGTTATCTAATAGTCCGCGGCCGCTTTTCTTAATTATTCCCCTTTCAATCAGGCTAAGGGAGAGTACGTCAAGCAAGCCGTTTATAAATTTCTTACTTTTTGGTGTACTGTACAACTTTGAGATTTCAATATACTCGTTAATTGTAACTTTAACCGGAATACTCGGAAAAAAAATCATTTCAGCAAGTGCTTCCTTCAGGATTACCCTGTCGGTAAGCGCTATACGATCGATATCCCAGTTTTGCAATTTTTCCATGATCAGGCCTTCCAGGTAATCACTGTCATGAACACATCTGGCAAACAATTCCTTGACAAACTCTACATCTTCTTCCAGATTATAGGATATTTCTGCCAGCTTCAGATCACTTTCTTCTTCTTTTACCGACTTCAGTGTTTTTAAGACCAGACTCCTTACGATAGGTTTGTTTTCCATCCAGTTCAGGTCAAAATCCTCAAAATAACTTTCAAGTGCTTCGTTCTTCAGAATGATATTTCGGCAAAGGTAATCCAGTATTTCATAGTCATCCTGGTAACCGGCAGATTCCTTTTTCAGGTAATCATGGAAAGTCTCATCTTTAAAAATAATTCCTTTATACCAGTCTCTGAGAAGATCGCCGTCCTTTCCCCAGTTGATCTTTCTGGATTGAAGTGCCTGATTCAGGGTAGGATCATTTCGGAATTTTTCAATTACCTTGCTGGAATAAAAATTCGCAGCATATCTTGATTTTGGACCCATCAGATCTGCATGGGCCAGTTTTTCATCATAGATTTTTTTGTTCTGAAAGGCAAATTCTATGAGCAGGGATAGTATCCGCAGATGTCCGTCATTTACTTTATCGGCTTCTGAGAACAAATCTTTTTTAAACCTGTTGTAATCTTTTGTGTTTTCGTTATTGAACAATTCCAGTGCTTCCTCTACCACCACATCGACAGGGTCATCCTTTGAAAGAATTGTTTTCTCCCCCTTTTCGAGTTTCAATGTTTCTTCCAGTTTGTCTGAAGCAAGTTTCCGGTTTTCCTTCAACAGGTTTTCATCCACT
The DNA here is from genome assembly GCA_050288525.1 of Cyclobacteriaceae bacterium. Lineage (GTDB taxonomy): Bacteria > Bacteroidota > Bacteroidia > Cytophagales > Cyclobacteriaceae > JBNKDZ01. Next base: position 1,408 of record JBNKDZ010000159.1, on the reverse strand, counting down.
ACTTCCATCGAGTTGAGATCCGGAGAAAACCGTTCAACAACCAGATCAAATGCCAACTGCTTATTGGCTTGCCTGCCATTTTCCAGGGCAAACAAATTTTTAAAAGCTTTTATCCTTAACGACCGACGATTGAGCATATTACAATTTCAAAGAACGCAAATATATAAGTTATAAATTTAATCGAACCAATTAAACTACTGAATTGATGTTGATCTTTCCGAAAATTCTGTTCTCGGCAATTTGAAGTGCCGCCTCATGTGTGCTTATATCATCATTGTCTGCCATATTCAGAATTTCCATTGTTGTCTGATAGATCTTTTCGGTTTTTTCCCGAATCTTTTCCTTACTCCATCCTCCAAGATAATCAATCCCAACATTTATCAGGCCTCCTGCATTAATCAGAAAGTCCGGAGCGTAAATAATACCTTTTTCTTTCAGTTTCCTGCCATGAATGATCTCATCCTTTAACTGATTATTGGCTGCCCCTGCGATAATCCTGCATGTCAGATTATCGATCGTGGCATCATTGATCGTAGCCCCAAGTGCACAGGGAGCATAGATATCGACATCCTGCTTATAGACATTATTCAGATCAACACCTACTGCATTATATTTTCTTACTGCCTCTTTGATCCGGCCGGTATTTATATCGGATACAAACAAAGCTGTACCTTCACGATAGAGTAAATCCAGCAGATACATACCAACATGTCCTGCTCCCTGGACCATCACTTTCTTTCCCTTCAGTGAATCAGTTCCATAAGCTTTTTTTGCTGCAGCTTTCATGCCCATGTACACACCATAAGCTGTCACAGGTGACGGGTCTCCCCCTCCTCCGACAGACTCAGACAATCCGGTAACATGTCGTGTTTCCCTGGAGATCTGTTCCATATCTTCCGGAGACATATTTACATCCTCCGCCGTGATATAACGGCCTTTAAGACTTTCGACAAATTGACCGAATTTGCGCAGCAGCGCATCCGTTTTGATCTTAAGGGGATCTCCGATAATCACAGCCTTTCCTCCACCAAGATTCAGGCCGGAGATAGCTGCTTTGTATGTCATACCTCTTGCAAGGCGTAATACATCTACCAAAGCTTCTTCTTCAGATGCATAGTTCCACATCCTCGTACCTCCCAGTGCAGGGCCAAGGTTGGTGTTGTGTATGCATATTATTGCTTTTAGATTGGTAGGTTTATCATAACAATAAACCACTTGTTCGTGACCGGCATGTTCCATCTGTGCGAACACCCCGGATTCTTTTCCTTTTTTACTATCTTTTATTTCCTGCATTGGTTATTCTTCAGTCTGGTTTACTACCTTAGCACTTTCAAAATTTGAATATGACTGAAATCGGAGGTAAAATTAGTACTTTTATAATTAATTCCATTGATAAACCAGACATATA